>JAITIE010000096.1 GCA_031279615.1 Candidatus Margulisiibacteriota bacterium
AGCGATGTGCTGATCAAGGATATTTATTTGCCGCCGGCCGCGGCTGGCGACCTGCTGGTCGTTTACGCCACCGGCGCTTACAATTACAGCATGTCTTCCAATTATAATCAAAATCCGCGGCCGGCTATGGCGCTGGTCAATGGCGGCCAAAGCCGCATCCTCGTGCGCCGCGAAACTTACGACGACTTGCTCGCCAGACAGGAGTTTTAATGTTCAGCGCTTTACTCGGTCAATTCCGTCTGCTGGATATTCTCGACATCGCGCTGGTCAGCATCGTGATCTACTACGCGCTGGTTTGGCTGCGCGGCTCGCGTGCCGGCCAGCTGCTTAAAGGCTTTGCGGTTTTGATCGGAATTTTTATCGTTTCCAAACTGGCCAACTTGTACACTATCGAATGGCTGATCGGCCAGCTGACACCGATGCTGGCCACTTTGCTGATCGTGGTTTTTCAGCCGGAGCTGCGGCGGGGCCTGGAAAAACTCGGCGGCAATTTTTTCACGCCGGCGGCTAAACAAACCGCCGATCTGAATATCATCAGCCAAATAATCAAAGCGGTGGATATTCTTGCCAAACGCAAAATCGGCGCGCTGATCGTCGTTGAGCGCAATATCGATTTGAGCGAATTTAGGGAAACCGGCATTGCTCTGCAGGCGGAAATTAACGCGGATCTCATCGTCAGTTTGTTTCACAAAAAAGCGCTGATTCACGACGGCGCGCTGATTATTCAAAATAAAAAAATCCGTGCCGTGAGCTGCATGCTGCCTTTGACGGAAAATAAAAATCTTGGCTCGCTTGGCACGCGGCACCGCGCGGCAATCGGCTTGTCAGAAGTCAGTGACGCGTTGATCATCGTAGTGTCGGAAGAAAGCGGCTGCATTTCCATCGCTGAAAACGGCCAGCTAACCCGCAAACTAAATTTGCAGGCGGTGCAGACTTATCTGCTGAAAATTTATCAGCGGGAATTAACCGCTCTGCAGCGCAATCTAAAAAATTTATTCCGCAAAAAACCGCAAGCCAAAACAAAATAGCCATGGAAACACTCGCCAAACTACAGGCCAAAAAAAACCAGGAAAAAATCACGATGCTGACTGTTTATTCCGCGGCGCTGGCGGCGGTCTTTAATAAAACAGCTGTCGAAATACTGCTGGTCGGCGATTCTCTGGGCACGGTTTTTCAAGGCCGGGAAAACACCCTGTCCGTAACGCTCGACGAGATGATTTATCATGCCCAAGCCGTGCGGCGCGGCGCTCCTGATAAATTTATAGCAGTCGATTTGCCTTTTATGTCTTCACAGGTCAGCGCTGAAAAAACTCTGCTCAACGCCGGCCAAATAATCAAACAAACTGGCGCCAACGCCGTCAAACTGGAAGGCGCGGACAAAGTGACGCTGGAGTCCGTCCGCCGCCTGACCGCCGCGGGCATACCGGTTATCGGGCATCTAGGGTTCACGCCGCAAAGCGTGCACATTCTCTCCGGCTACAAAGTGCAGGGACGGGACGCGGCTGCCGCCAAAAAACTCAAAACTGACGCCAAATTGCTGGAAAAAGCCGGAGCATTTATGCTCGTGCTGGAAATGGCGCCGGCTAAATTGGCCGGAGCAATAACGCGCGCGCTGAAAATTCCGACGATCGGCATCGGCGCCGGCGCGGGCTGCGACGGGCAAGTGCTGGTCTGCGACGATATGCTCGGTCTGTACCCCGGGGCGCCGCGGTTCGTGAAACGCTACGCCGAGCTGGACCAAACCATAACGCAGGCCGTCGAGAAATATATCGCCGAAGTAAAGCGGGGAAAATTTCCTGATACCGCACACTCATTTTGATTTTTTCAAAAACAGGCTGTATAATTGAACACAGGGGGTATAAATATGGCGCAAAAAATTTTTATTGTTGACGACGAAAAAAGTATCTTATTTCTTTCCAAAGCAATTTTAGTCACAGCGGGATATTCCGTAGCCACCGAATCCGACAGCACCCGGGCCTACCAGAGCATACTCGGCGCCCGGCCGGATTTGATATTGATGGATATCGCCATGCCGGAGATTAACGGCATTGAACTGGCCAGAAACATCCGCGTCAATTCCGCGCTGAAAAACACGCATATTTTTGCGCTGACCGGCATGCCGGAGCTCATCAATGAACATAATAAAATCTACTTTGAGAAAATCATCCTCAAGCCGTTTCACATGGACAGCCTGCTCGCCGAATTAAAAAACTTTTTTGCCAAACAGACTGTGGCGGTTTAAACCAAAAACAAACTACCCTATCCGCTAGTAATTGAGAGGCGGAGGGTATTTTACATGTTATTTACAAAAGGCACACATTGTGATATGCTTCTGAAATGCGTTATGTTTGGGCTGAACAGAAAAACACGCTGCTGAAACAAACCCGCGGCATTTCTTTTGAAGAAGTTCTGCTGGCAATAGAAGAACAAAAAGTAGCTGCTGTTTTTGCCCATCCTAACCAAGCAAAATATAAAGGACAAATATTTATTTTGGTGGAAATGGCTAATTACATACATGTTGTGCCGGCGGAAATTACGGCTGATAGTTGTTTGCTGAAAACGATTTACCCCAGCCGTAAATATACCAAACAATACTTAAGAAAGGATTAACCATGCGCAAAGTAAAATTTTTAGACCAAGAGGAAAAAAAACTTATCGGCTCGCTGGAGAATGACGGCTGGCAGCCAGCGGCAAATTTGTCCGCTTGGAAAACAAAATTAGCCAAAGCCGCGACAAACACTTTGACTAAAAACAAGCGTATGAATATCCGCGTAACGCAAAACGATCTTGACGGCATCAAACTGCGCGCGACGGAAGAAGGCCTGCCCTATCAGACGCTGATTTCCAGCATCATTCACAAATATCTGACAGGCCGTTTGGTTGACCGTCAAATATTCAGACAACACGCTTAAAAGCAAAAGCCCCGATCTTGCAATCGGGGCTTTTTTTTATTCAGCGGCCTCAACTCGCGTACCGCGCGCGCTTGTTAAAAACTCAGACACGTCGCACACTCCGTGCGCTCGCGTGCTTCGCTTAACGTCGCGCGCAACACGCGCTTGTTAAAAACTCAGACACGTCGCGCACTCCGTGCGCTCGTGTGCTTCGCTTAACGTCGCGCGCAACGCGCGCTTGTTAAGCTCAGTAATCCATTCCGCCCATACCGCCCATGCCGCCGCCGGGGGGCATAGCCGGAGCTTCTTTTTTCTCCGGTTTGTCCGCGACCAGACAGCCGGTGGTCAGTAACATACTGGCGATAGACGAAGCGTTCTGCAGAGCCGAGCGGGTCACCTTGAGCGGGTCAATAATACCGGCTTTGAACATATCGACGTATTCCAAAGTCTGCGCGTCAAAACCCACATGCGCGGCGTCTTTCACTTTGAATTTTTCCGCCAGCGCGTCGCTCTCATTCATAATCTTGTCCGCCACAACCGAGCCTTCAAAACCGGCGTTGGCCGCGATTTGTTTGAGCGGAGAGGCCAGCGCGGACTTTACGATCTGCACGCCGACTTTCTCATCGCCCTCGCAGGATTTTTCCAGCTTTTCCAGCGCGGGAACAGCGCGCACCAGAGCCACGCCGCCGCCGCAAACCACGCCTTCTTCCACAGCTGCGCGGGTCGCGGAAAGCGCGTCTTCGATGCGGTGCTTCTTTTCTTTTAACTCTGTCTCGGTGGCCGCGCCAGCGTAAATCACCGCCACGCCGCCGGAGAGCTTGGCCAGACGCTCCTGCAGTTTTTCTTTGTCATAGGAGCTGTCCGTATTCTCGATCTCCTGTTTGATCTGCGCGATGCGGTCTTTGATCGCCTGTTTCTTGCCGGCGCCCTCGACGATAGTCGTGTCATCTTTGCTGATCTTGATCGTTTTGGCCGAGCCAAGATCCGCAATCTCTACTTTTTCCAGCGTGAGGCCTTTTTCCTCGGTGATGTACTCGCCGCCGGTCAGGATGGCAATGTCCTCCAGCATAGCTTTGCGGCGGTCGCCGAAACCCGGCGCCTTGACCGCAGTGACATTGAGCGTGCCGCGCAGTTTATTCAGCACCAGCGTGGTCAACGCCTCGCCGTCCACATCCTCGGCGATAATCAGCAGCGGCCGTCCGGACTGCATGGTTTTTTCCAGCAGCGGCAGAATATCCTTGATGCTGGAAATTTTCTTGTCGGTGATCAGCACCAGCGGATTTTCCAGATTGGCCGACATCGTGTCGCGGTCGGTGATCATGTAAGCGGAAACATAGCCTTTGTCGAACTGCATGCCTTCGACGACTTCCAGCGTGGTCTCGATGCCTTTGGACTCCTCGACGGTGATCACGCCCTCTTTGCCGACTTTCTCCATGGCGTCGGCGATAATCCCGCCGATCGACGCGTCATTATTGGCGGAAATTGTCGCTACCTGCGTGATCTCGTCTTTGCTGTCCACTTTTTTGCTGTCTTTTTTGAGATTGTCTACGACATTCTCCACGGCTTTGCTGATGCCTCTCTTGACCAGCATCGCGTTGGCGCCGGACACCACATTTTTGAGGCCGTTCCGGAAAATCGCCTGACCGAGAATTGTCGCGGTGGTCGTGCCGTCGCCGGCCACATCGTTGGCTTTGGACGCCACTTCGACGATTAACTGCGCGCCCATATTCTCAAACGGATCCTCCAGCTCGATTTCCTTGGCGATGGTCACGCCGTCATTGGTGATCGTCGGCGAGCCGAATTTTTTCTCCAAAGCCACATTGTGCCCGCGCGGGCCGATGGTAATCTTGACCGCGTTGGCCACTTTGTCCACGCCGCCCTCGAGTTTGCGCCATACTTCATCTCCGTATACTAACTGTTTTGCCATTTTCCTCTCTCCTTTTCTTTAAGATTAAGCTTTGCTCTAAGCCACTATCGCCAGGACATCACTCTCGGCGATAATAATGTATTCTTTTTCCTCAATCTTGATCTCGGTGCCGCTGTATTTGGAATAATACACGGTGTCGCCGACCTTGATTTCCAGCGAAACTTTTGTGCCGTTGTCCAGCGTCTTGCCGCTGCCGACCGCGATGACTTTGCCGGTCTGCGGTTTTTCCTTGGCGTTGTCCGGTAGAATAATACCGGATTTCGTGGCTTTCTCCTCCTCGGGTTTTTCTATGACAATTTTGTCATGCAATGGTTTTAACTTGACTGCCATTTTCTCCTCCTTGTTTTTTTTGATTTTCGGTGAGGATTTTAACAGGGGCGATTAGCACTGTCAAGAGCAGAGTGCTAACAACAATTATCGATACTCCGCTCCTCAAACATCACTCATTGCGCGGCCCAAAAATTTTGCAACACTTACTAAATGATTACGATATATTAGTGATATTTTTGTAAATAAGTATACTTCGTGACAAAAAATTTAAAATAGCGAGGAAAAAATATGCAAACTAAAATTATCGCGGATACTCTCGCCAAGCTTAAAGCCAGGACTATCGACTACACCGAGGTTGATCCTGCTCTGTGGGCAAATAAGGAATTTGTTGCGGCCGCGGCCAAACAAAACTCTAATGCTCTAGCCTATGCCGTTGCCAACTTGACAAAAGACAAGGAATTTATGCTGGAAGCGCTCAAAAAAGCCCCAGCGGGAACAGCCTGGCTCGTGTTTGAATGCGCCGACGACAGTTTGAAAAATGATCAGGATTTTCGGCGCGAGGCGCAAAACATAATAGACAGCCGGGAGGCAGTATAAGTCATATTTGCAGCCCAAAAATTTTGCAACACTTACTAAATGGTTACGATATATTAGTGATGTTTTTGTAAAATAAGTATACTTCGTGACGAAAAATTTAAAAATAAGGAGTTAAAATATGCAAACAAAAATCATTTCTATTGTAAATGAACTTAAAGATACAGCTGTCTCTTATGACGATGTTGAACCTGCTCTCTGGGAAAACGGGGAA
>JAITIE010000155.1 GCA_031279615.1 Candidatus Margulisiibacteriota bacterium
GGCCAAAAGGCACATTAAATTCTCCTTTGGCGTTGACTCTGTATAACCCATTAAAGCAAGTTTTGTTCAAAAAAATTGTCAGAGCAGCTTTTTGTATCCATAATTTTTTACAGTTTAATTTACACTCTCTTAAACACGAATCATCCAACTTACAAATTATATATAATGCTTAAATGTCAAAATATCCGTCCGTCTGTTTTTACCCGCCGTCAAAATTTCCCCTAAATCTTGGAATAAATCCTTGTGTCCATAAGCAGGCCTTGCAGTATTTTCTTTATTGTTTTTTATCGGACAGAGTATTTCCTTCAAATATTTAAAAGTTTGACCGGCCATTCACTCCGCTTCACGCGAAATCCGCAAGAGCACGCCCAGCATCGCCAGCGAGACGATCAGCGAACTGCCGCCGTAAGAAATGAACGGCAAAGTGAGGCCTTTGGCCGGCGCCCAGCCCAGCACCACCAGCATGTGCACGGCGGCTTGAATGCCCAGACAAAGCGAAAAACCCAGCGCCAGGTAAGCGCCAAAAGGATTACGCACGCGGCCGGCCAGCCTGATCCCGCGCAGTACCAGCAGCGCGAATAAAAAAACCACCGCCGCCGCCAGAATAAATCCGCGTTCTTCGCAAATCATGGCAAAAATATAATCGTTGTAATGCTGTGGCAAATAAGCAAATTTTTGGCGGCTGCCGCCCAGCCCCACGCCGAACCAATTACCCGAACCGACCGCGATCAGCGACTGCACCGTGTTCCAGCCGGCGCCCTGCCTGTCCTGCAAAGGATCGAGAAAAGCCGTCCAGCGCCTGAGCTGATACGGCGTGCGTGAAATCTGAAAAATCAAAATACGGACAGCCAGCAGACCCAGCACAAATAAATCCATAAGATTGCTGCCGCCAACGATCAGCATCAGCAACGCCGTCGCGCCGATCACCAAACTCGTGCCTAAGTCCGGCTGTTTGAGAATACCCAGCGCCAGCGCGCCGCAAACCAGCAGTATCGGCAAAGCGCCGCGCCAGAAATCCGCCAGAATTTCTTTTTTATTGACCAGCGCGTTGGCAAGGTAAACGATCAAGAAAAATTTTACCAGCTCCGACGGCTGAAAACTTAAAATGCCCAAACGCAGCCAGCGCGCCGCGCCGCCGGCCGCAACACCCAGCCCCGGCAAGTAGGTTAGCAACAGTAAAAAAAACGCCACGGCTAAAGCGAACGGCGTATATTTTTGCAACTTGGTGTAATCCCAGAAAGAAAGCGCGGCGCACAAAATCACACCCCCGGCCAAATAAAACAACTGGCGCAAAATAAAATGAAACTCGTTATCGAAATTTTGCAGACCGGCAACCGGCGTCACCGAGAGTATCATCAAAAAGCCGGTAACCATCAGGATAATGGCCGGCCAGAGTATATAAGCGTCAACTTTGCGGCGCATATTTCCGCACCAATTCCTTGAAATACTGGCCGCGTTCCTCAAAATTTTGGAACATGTCCCAGGAAGCGCAGGCCGGCGACAGCAGAATCAAATCTCCGCGCCGCGCCGCGCGGAAACTTTCACGCACGGCCTCGTCATAATCCCTGACCAGCAGCGGCTGAAATTCTTTTAACTCGCGCGCAAAGCGCTCCCGCGCTTCGCCCAGCAGGATAAGTTTTTTGAGGCGGCCGCGCGAAGCCTCGGCCAGCGGCTGTAAAGACGTCATTTTGTCGCGGCCGCCGGCGATCAAGACGATATGTTTATGGCGCGGCTCGGATTCCAGAGCGACAACCGTGGAGTCCACATTGGTGCCTTTGGAGTCATTGATCACGCGAATGCCATTGTACACGCCGACTTTTTCCATACGGTGCTCCACGCCCGCAAACTCCGCAAAAACTTTATCAATCTGCGCGTCAGTCCGGCCGCAAAGTTTGGCCGCCAGACGCGCCGCCATATAATCTTCCTGCAGTTTATTCGGCGCGGCGAAAGGCACTTTTTGCGCTTTGGCCTCCGCCGTTATCCGGCAAACCCACGGATCATTGGCATTGTAAATCACAAAATCTTCCGCGGTTTGATTGAGCAAAATTCTTTTTTTCGCGGCGGCATATCCGGCCAGATCGCCGTGGCGCGCCAGATGGTCGGCGGTCAAATTCAAAATCACCGCGATATGCGGGCGAAAAGTCACGATATTTTCCAGCATATAGCTGGACACTTCCACAGCCAGACAGGGGTATTCTTTGGCCACGGAAATATACGGCACGCCGATGTTGCCGACAGCGGGCACATCAAGCAGCCGCGCGATCAACGTCACGGTCGTGGTCTTGCCGTTCGTGCCGGTCACCGCAATCACCGGAGAAGGATTCAATCGGTAAGCTAATTCTATTTCACTGATAATCGGAATTTTGACCGCCGGATAATCCCGGGGCGAAATGCCCGGCGACACCACCAGCAAATCAGCCGCATCTAAATTTTCCGTATATTGATAATCCGGCAATCCAGCCAGCCGCGCCAGCACCGCCTGTCCAGTCTTGCCGTCTTTGCCCAACACCGCGATTTTTGGCATTTTTACCTAACCCGAAAAATTATGGCCAGCAGAACCGCGCCAGCCGTCAGCAGCCAGGCCGCGCGCACAATTTTTTTCTCCGGCCAGCCGCATAATTCCAGATGATGATGAAACGGCGACATTTTGAAAAGCCGCCGGCCTTTGGTCAGTTTAAAATAAACCACCTGCAAAATCACCGAAACCGTTTCCCAAACGAACCATATGCCGGCCAGCGCCAGATACAGCTCCGCATGCAGTAGCAGCGCAAAACCGGCCAGCAGTGTGCCCAGCGCCAGCGAGCCGACATCGCCCATAAACATTTTGGCCGGATGAATATTAAAAACCAAAAAGCCCAGACAGGCGCAGGCGGCAAGCAAGGCCAAATACATGAGCTGCGGATTGTTGAACTGCCAGGCGATAAAAGCGAAAGCCAGAAAAACAATCATGGACACGCCGGAGGCCAGACCATCCAGACCATCGGTGAGATTCACGGCGTTGGACACGCCGACCATAATAAAAGAAGACAACAGCACATATAAAAACGGCTGATGCATACCGAGAATATGTAACAGCGGCGAAACCATCAGATTGAAATTGTTTTTCAACAAATAAGCGCAAAATAAAGCGGCGACAATTAACTGCCCGGCCAGTTTATAACGCGCCTTTAAGCCGTTATTTTTGCCGTTTTTAACAATCAAAAAATCGTCGATAAAACCGATCACGCCGGTCAGCGTAAAAAGCGCCAGCAGGATAATCACTTCATTGGTCAGGCGCGGCAGTCTGCTCAAATACGGCAGGAATAAAACCGCCAGCAGATCGAGCGAAGCAATAATCATCAGGCCGCCCATGACGGGTGTGCCGGCTTTGGCTTTATGGCTTTGCGGACCGCACTCGCGCACGGTTTGTTTTAATTGCAGACGGCGCAAAATCCGCAGTCCCAGATAGTTGATGCTTACGCTGACAGCAAGCGCGGGCAGAATCGCCCAATAAATTTTCACTTTTTGCCTTTCAGCCGGATCCGCACCGAGTGAGCATGCGCAACAAAACCTTCCGCTCTGGCTAAAACATCTATATGTTTTTGCGCGGCCTGCAAATCAGTCTTGGCATATTCCAGCAAGGATGTGCGTTTGATAAAATCCTCCACGCCCAGCGGTGAAGCAAAACGCGCCGTGCCGCCAGTCGGCAGCACATGATTGGGTCCGGCAAAATAATCGCCCAGCGCCACCGGCGAATACGCGCCGATAAAAATCGCGCCGGCATTGTTGATCTGTTCGGCCACATTTTCCGCGTCTTTGAGCATTAACTGTAAATGCTCCGGAGCAACTATATCAGTCAGCCGGACAAAATCCGCGCGGTCTGAGATCACAAAAATCCCGCCGTAATTACTCAACGCCTGCTCAATAATTTTGCGGCGCGGCATTTTTTTGATCTGTTTGTTGGCTGCCGCGGCCGCCGCTTTAGCCAAAGCCAAACTATCCGTGATTAACAATGAGGAAGCCTGCGGATCATGTTCGGACTGCGCCAACAAATCAGCGGCGACAAATTTAGGATTGGCGGTTTTATCGGCCAAAATCAAACAATCCGAAGGGCCGGCCAGCTTATCAAAACCGGCCACGCCGTACAGCAATTTTTTAGCCAGTGTCACGTAAATATTGCCCGGGCCGGCAATCATGTCCACGCACGCGACGCTCTCCGTGCCGTAAGCCAGCGCCGCGACAGCCTGCGCGCCGCCGCACAAATAAATCTCGTCAAGTCCCAGCTCACAGGCCGCGGCCAGCAGCACGGGATGCGCGGAGCCGTTTCTGTCCGGCGGTGTCACAACACAGATACGCGGCACGCCGGCCAGCTTGGCGGGAATAACATTCATCAACAGCGATGACGGATAAACAGCCCGGCCGCCCGGCACATACACTCCGGCGGCGGACACCGGTGAATAACGCAGACCGACGCGCGA
>JAITIE010000041.1 GCA_031279615.1 Candidatus Margulisiibacteriota bacterium
AATACAGCCAAAATTTCCCGTCCGAGCAGCGCCAGCACAGCCGAGCTCAAAGGGATTTCCTTGTCGGCTTTGAGTCCCAGGGCATGCGCTTCGGCCAAGATTTCCGGCGAGCTGTAGGCGATAATTTTTTTCGTGTTTTTTATTTCCGGCCAGACGTAACGGCAGGCATTGGCAAAGTTATTTTCCCGGGCGATCGGCACCAGACCGGACTGCGCGGTGTGTTGAAAGACCGGCGTGAAATTAAAGAGATCAAAAGGCGGTTTTTTGCCGGCCTGATTGTTGGGGAAGAGCCGCTCCGGGGATTTAACGATGATTATTTCGAAAACGGTTCTTTGCGCCTCGGCCAAAATTGTTTTAGTTTTTTGCGGCGCGGCCAGTAATTGTTCGAGATAAAAATTTAAGCCGCCCCATAAATCGGTGTTGACGATCTTGAGCGGTGCGGGCTGCAGGCTTTGGCCGGCGGCGCTGGCCGGCTCGTATGTGTTCCAGATCCGGCGGTCCGGGTGCAGTGAAATGACCGCGCTGTTTTTACAGGCGGACCCGAAAATTTCACGGTACTCGGCGTTAGTCGGTTTGGACACCGTGGCCAGCAGTCTTTTTTTGTTTTCCAGCTCGGCAAATTTGAGCGGATTGAGCGTGGTGTAATCCGCGTATTTGTAATAACCAAAATTTACGCTCATCGGCAGGAGGCGCGCGCTGGTCTTTTGCAAGAGCTGCGGATCCGGTGAGAAAAATGAATCGATAAAAACCATAGTTTTATTTTTGTCCGCGCGTGCCGGCGTTAGTTTGGAGCGAATTTCCCGCAGAGACAGCCCCTGTCTTTTGGCGGAAACTATTTCCAGCAGCAGACGTAGATGCTCGTCCTGATAAAGCCGGATGCCGCCGCTGGTGCGCAGCGGTTCGGGCAGGAGGCCAGTCTTTTCATAATAACGCAATTTACGCGGCGTCAGGCCGGAAAGATGACAAATGCGTTCGATTTTGTAAAAACCACTGCGGAGGCCGGAGATGCGCACGTAGGAAGATTTCATCTGACCGCGGCGGATTTTTCCAGCTCGTACTCCAGACAGCACATCAATTTGCCGCAGACGCCGGACAGCTTGGGAATGTTAATGGCCAGATTTTGCTCCTTGACCATTTTAATAGAAACCTGCGCCGGTTTGCGCTGCCAGTGCGTGCAGCACAGGCCGCAGCCGCAGTGTCCCAGACCGCCGAGCGCATAAGCGCAGGACCGTCCGCCCATTTCGCGGACTTCCACGGCCAGCGGCAGCTCTTGATGCAGCAGCCTTTGAACTTCGCGGGAATTGGATTTGCGCGCGGCGCTTTTGTTTTTCTTTTTGTTCTTGTCGGCGCTTTCTTCCAGCAAATTGCGGTAATAAAAAAAAGCTTTTTTGCGGTTGAATAAAAGCTCGACGGAGATCAATTTTACATCAGGAGCATTTTTCAGCAGAATTTCATTAGCTTGTTTGAGCAAATTTTGTTCTTCCGTGTCCAGCATGGCCAGGTCTTTTAAATCGTCGGCGGTTGCCTTGCGGAGAACATGCAGCGCGCGGATTTCCTCGTGCAGTCCATGTTTCTCGCAGTTGACCGGCAGTTTAACCGCCCAGGCCAGCTCTTCGCCGCGGTTGGTTTCCACGATCAACGCGTCACCGTGTTTCACGAAAAAAGACGCCAGCCGTATTTCAAAAGAAACGCTGGAGTTGTGTTTACGCAGTTTGAGAGCAAATTTTCCGGCGGCCATGCTAACCCCTATAGATCCCGCATTTTCAGCAGCCAGACTTCCAGAGTCAGCCGCAGATTGACGTATTTTTGCAGAATTCTAGCATATTTCAGACAAAGCTTGGCTTTGGCAAAATCCATTTGCTCGCGCCAGTATTGCGCCAGCGCCAGCAGATAATTTTGCGCGGTTTCACGTCCGCTTTTTTGCAATTCGTCCGCGCGCTGGCTGAGCTGCCAAAAATTTTTAGCTTTGAGCGCGCGGGTGAATTCAAACAGTTCCGTCAATTCCGGCGGCGGTTCTTCCTGATCCGGAGCGTAATCAAAAGTAATAGTCTGGCAGCGCGAGCGAATAGTCGGCAATAACTCGTCGGGACTGGCGGTTTCCAGGATAAAAACCACGCCGTCCGGCGGCTCCTCCAGAAGCTTTAAAAATGCGTTGCCGGAAACACCGTTTGCGCCGGAAAGTTTTTCTGCCTGCCGCAGCAATACGACGAGATACGGCAGCGTGTGCGGGCCGTACTGCGCGTATTTTTGCAGGTCGCGGATTTGCTCCACGGATATGACGCTTTTCTCGGCGTTCAATTCGTAAAAATCAACAGAGGACACGCTTTCCGTTTGATTGAGTTTTTGGAAAAACTCCCGCGCGGCCGCGGTTTTGCCGGAACGGGGCGGCCCGGCAAAGATATAAGCGTTGGCGACGCGGCCGGTGTGGACTATGCCATTAAGGATGCCGCGCGCTCTTTTTTGCAATGCGACAGCTGCGGTCATTTACGGATCTGACCTTGGCCGCGCACGAGATATTTGTAAGACATTAGCTCGCGCAGTCCCATAGGGCCGCGGGCGTGCAGTTTTTGCGTGGAAATGCCAATTTCACAGCCGAAGCCAAATTCGCCGCCGTCGGTGAAGCGCGTGGAAGCGTTGACCAGCGCTGCCGCCGCGTCGACTTTTTGCAAAAATTTTTCCGCATTGCGTTTGTTTTCGGTTACGATAGCTTCGCTGTGTTTGGTGCCGTAACGGTAAATATGTTCGATGGCCTCATCAACACCGGCCACCACTTTGACCGCGATCTCCAGATCGAGATATTCCCGCGCGTAATCCTCCGGCGTTGCCGGCAAGACGGCCGGAGCGTATTTTCTGGTTTTGGCACAGCCGTGAATTTTGACGCCGGCATTTTGATAAGCCCGCAGCATGGGCGGCAAAAACTTCGCGGCGATCTTTTCATGCACCAGCAGGGTTTCCGCGGCGTTGCAGACCGACGGCCGCGAAACTTTGGCATTCAGCGCGATATTCAGCGCTTGGGGGAGTTTGGCGGATTCATCCACGTACACGTGGCAGTTCCCCGTGCCGGTTTCAATGACCGGTATCGACGATTCCCGCACGACTTTTTGGATCAACCCGGCTCCGCCGCGCGGGATCAGCAGGTCAATGTATTCGCGCAAACTTAAGAGTTCGCTGACGGCGCGGCGGTCGGTGTTCTCGATATTTTGGATAAGATCCGGCGGCAGACCGTTGGCCTGCAATGCCTGGCGCAGAACAGCGGCGATAGTTTTATTGGACTCCGCCGCGTCCGAGCCGCCGCGCAGGAGCGCCGCTGAACCGGCTTTGAGACACAGCCCGGCCGCGTCCGCCGTAACATTGGGACGCGCTTCGTAAATTATGGCGATCACGCCCAGCGGCACGGAGATTTTCTCGATGCGCAGACCGTTGGGGCGGCGGGTTTTTTCCAGCACGCGGTTATTGGGGTCGGGCAGTCTGGCCAGCGCGCGCAGACCATCGGCCATGGCTTTGACGCGCTGTGCATCTAAAGCCAGACGGTCGAGCAAAGCCGCGGAGAGTTTATTTTTCTGCGCTCTTTGCCGGTCCAGAAAATTAGCCTGCAGAATTTTTGGAGTTTTTTCTTCCAGCGCCGCGGCCAGAGCCAGCAGGGACTGATTTTTGACCGCGCCGCTAAGCATAGCCGCCGCCCGCGCGGCAATTTTCGCTTTTTGCGCTTTTTGTAAAACCTCGGACTTAGCCGAGCAGGTCGCGGACCTCTTTGATTTTTTGATAAGCATTTTTACAATCCTCAAAAACAGACACCAGCAGTTTATGTTTCAGCACATTGTGTTTATCAGCCATGGCAATTTTTTTCGAAATAACCTTTTTCAGCATGACCTGCAGACTGGCTAACTCATAATCAATCTTGGCCAGCGCCGCGGTGTTTTCTTCCTCGTCATAAACCGCGCCAGTTTTCTCCGCGGCTTCAGCGTCTTCTACGGGCGCGGCCGCTTCCGCATCTTCCGCCGCGGCTGGCTCCTCAGTCTCGGCGCTTTCCACCGGCACAGCCGGAATATCATCGGGTATGTCCTCCAGCCCCAGACCTTTGTCATCGAGCACCGGACGCTTGCGCACTTTTTTTTCTTTATTTGTCACGCCCGCCGCGGCCATTGCTCCAGCCGCCGCCGTGGTATCCAAACCCAGACTTTGACTTATGCCGCTGATGTCTACCATAAACTACCCCCAAAAAATATTCTTTACATTATACACGAAATCTAGAGATTAAAGTAGGTTTCCTTGTCAGACCACCGCGGATTTGCTATATTTTCGCAATACGGCCTCGTAGTGTAACGGGTAGGCCGCAAGATAAAAAATAGGATATGGCGTAAAACCGCTTAAAACAAGGTTTTACAGGCGACTTCCATTTTCTCAAATGGCGTTGCTTACCAAAAAAATTAGAGTGGCAGTTAAAAGTGGCAGATAATCCGCTTTTCCCGCCCTCGAAAGGTAGGCAATGTCATGGCAAGAGAAAATCCATTTACGATTTTCAAGAGAGGGGGACGCAGGTTTTTATACGTGCAATTTAAAGACAAAGACGGTGGTTATCTGCCACAGCAATACAGCACAGGGCAGACTGGCGAGGCCGAGGCCATAAAGACAGCGTGGGAATGGTATTTGCACGGAGTGCCAACCAGAAACGCACAAAGGCAGGAAAAAATTAAAATGACAACCGCCAAAGCCGTAAAGACCATTAAAGCCGACACGCTGGACAGAGCAGAGGCCAGACAAATCATAATGGCTTTACAGCGGAATGGTCATATCAAATCCGCAATCTTTACGGGTGACAGGCGGGACAGAGATTTTATCGGCTATCTGCTGGAGTTTTGGGACTGGGAGAAATCACCCTATATCAAAGAAAAACTAAGGTGCGAGCATACAATCCACCGCCAGTATTGCGATATGTGCCGGATTAGAATAAAAAAGCTCTGGGAGCCACACTTCAGCGGTAAACTCCTCGGAGAAATCACCAGAGAGGACATAGAGGCGTTTATAACGGACGTAATCGACCCCGCCGATATGGCAAACCGAACCAAAAATCTGTATATCAAATGCGGGGCGGTGGCTTTGCGCTATGCCTATAAAAAAGACCTTATAGCGCAGGACATTACTAAAGGTATTGTGCTTTTCTCGGAGAAGCCGCAGGAGCGACATATTTTGTCGCCGGAGCAGGCCAGACAACTGTTTGGTATTGAATGGAAAAATGAAACGGTCAAACTGGCCAATATGCTGGCGGCTTTTACCGGCATGAGAGCGGGCGAGATTTTAGGCTTGCGACTGGCCGACATTGGCGATAACTGCATCTATGTGCGGCACTCATGGAATAACTATCAGAGGGAACTAAAGCCGACCAAAACCAATGAGGCACGGACGGTGTATCTGCCATTCCCGCAATTGCTGGACGCTTTGCGGCGGCAGGCGGCGTTAAACCCTTATGGTGAGGGGCTGGACGGCTTTGTATTTTTTTGCGAGCGAAAAAGCGGACGGCCGGAGCCAATGGACGAAACAATACTGCTGGCGCATCTCCGCAAAGGACTGGAAAAAATCGGCGTCACGGACAGGCAAATAGTATTCCATTCATGGCGGCACTTTTACAGTGCGTACATGAAAGACAGGATAAATGACAAACTCCTACAGAGCCAGACGGGACACAAAACATTGACCATGCTTAAGCATTACAGCGGGCACGAAATCAGCGGCGACATGGAGCGCATACAGCAGGCCAGCCTTGAAGCCTTTGGTGGATTATTGCCGGAGAATA
>JAITIE010000106.1 GCA_031279615.1 Candidatus Margulisiibacteriota bacterium
TATGAAAAAATTTTTGTCCATCATCGCTCTGCTTTGCTCCGCGCTTCTGGCGCAAATGTACACCTGGGAAGACTGTCTGGCGGAAGCCAAAAAAAACAATCTGGCTCTGCAGACCGCGCGCGCCAAAGTGGACGCCAAGAAAATCAGCCTGGATTCTCTGCACAGCGGTTTATACCCGCAGCTTAGCGGCAGTCTCGGTGTGAATGCTGGCGCCAGCGCCGCTGACGCGGATAATCTTTTCGCGGCTGACCCGCGTTATTCCGAGAGCGCGCGGCTTTCCGCACAGCAGCAGGTGTACGACGCGCAAACCTGGCCGCGTCTGGAGCAGGGCAAGCTCGCTCTGGAAGCTGAAGAGTTAAATTACCGGATCGCGGAAATAAATCTGCGTTTACAGCTGCGTCAGGAATTTTGCGCGCTGTTGCAAGCTCAGCAGTCTCTTAACCTGGCTCAAACCGCCACGGCGCGCCGCCGCCAGCAGTATGAGCTGGTCGAGCTGCGTTACTCCGGCGGCCTGGAACACCGCGGCTCACTGCTGACCGCCAAAGCCAATTTGACCAAAGCCGAATTGTCGGAAAAACAACTGGCTCGCCGCTTGGAGAGAAATAAACAAAAACTCGCGCAGACTCTCGGTCTGGACGCGGCGGCGCAGGAAATGCAGATCACCGACAATCTGCGTGCCGCGACAGACTTGACTGACCGGCCGGACATGCCGGCGCTTCTAAATCAATCGCCTACTCTGCAGTCCGTGGCCGCCAGACTGGACAGCGCGCGGTACGACACGGCCATCGCCAAAGCCGCTTATATACCGGCGGTCTATCTCAGCGGCAGTCTCGGCAAAAACTGGTCGCAAAGCCAGACCAACGGCGAGAATACAAACAGCGAAGACAGCAGCTGGTCGCTGGGCGGCAGCTTGAGTTTTGATATTTTTGACGGCGGCAAAAAAAGCAACACGGTGCGCAACGCGGAATTGCAGGAAAAAATCCAGGATTTAGAACTAAGCGCCAGCAAACAAAAAGTGCTTCTGACTTTGGAAGAAGCCTGGGACAATCTGCTGGATGCTGGCGACAGCATCGCCGCGGCGCAGGAACAATTGCAGGCCACGACCGAACGCAGCACGATCGCCGCTGAGCAATACGCCAACGGCTTGATTTCTTTTGACAACTGGATAATCATTGAAGACGCGCTGATCAACGCGCAGCAGCAGGAATTGAGCGCGCGCATTGACGTATTACTGCAGGAAGCCGGCTGGCTGAATGCGAAAGGAGAAATTCTCTAATGAAAAAATTTTGGCTGGTGCTGTTAATCATTCTAGTGGCTGCGGGTGGCTTTCGTTTTTACCAAAAGCGGCAGGCGCAGAAAAATATCATTACCTACAGCGAGGTGCGGCCGGAGTACGGCGCGGTGCGTGAAATAATTTCGGCTACCGGCACGGTCGAGCCGCAGAATCGTCTGGAAATTATCCCGCCGATCAGCGGACGCATCGATAAAATTTTCGTGCAGGAAGGCACGCTGGTGCAGGCCGGTGAACAATTGGCGCTGATGAGCTCCACCGACCGCGCGGCTTTGCTCGACACGGCCAGCACGCAGGGCGCGGAAAAAGTCCAGTACTGGTCTGACGTTTACAAACCGACGCCCATCCTCGCGCCGATCGCCGGGCGCGTCATCGTGCGTTCGATAGAGCCCGGCCAGACGGTCAACACCAGCACCAAGATACTGGTGCTGGCCGACACGCTTATTGTCAAAGCGCAAATCGACGAAACTGATATCGGTAAAGTGGAGATCGGCCAAAAAACAGTCATCACGCTGGACGCTTATCCTGACGTGCAAATCGCCGGCAGTATTAAAAGAATTTCTTATGAATCCACAGTCGTCAATAACGTGACAATTTATACCGTGGAAATCGCGCCTGACAAAATACCGGCGATTTTTCGTTCCGGCATGAGCGCCAATATCGAAATCATCCGCCAGCAAAAAGACCGCGCGCTGCTTATACCGGAAAGAGCCATAACCTACTCCGGCGACAGCGCGGCCGTGCTTGTCCAAACACCAGCTGGCCGGCAAAAAACGCCGGTCCAAACCGGTCTGGCGCAAAACGGCCAGATCGAAATAATCTCCGGCCTGACTGAAAACGACATCGTGCTTGTCGCGGAAAGACAGGGCCAGACCAGCGGCGGCGCGGCCGGCGGCTCGCCTTTCCTGCCGGGCGGTGGTCAGCGACCCACCACTAGCAGCGGACGCCGCGGCGGATAATCAGGCCATGCTTGAGCTGCGAAAAATCAATAAGACTTACACCAACGGCAAAATCAGTTTTCAAGCGCTGAAAGATATTGACCTGACTATTCAGCAGGGCGAATTCGTGGCGATCATGGGCGCGAGCGGCTCCGGCAAATCCACGCTCTTGCACATACTCGGATTTCTCGACAATCCCGAAAATGGCGAATATATTTTTCTCAATAAAAATGTCGCGCGGATGAACGCCGACCAGCTCTGCCATATCCGCCGGCACATGGCCGGTTTTGTGTTTCAGCAGTTTCATCTTTTGCCCGGCATCAGCGCGCTGGACAATGTTACCGTGCCGCTGATCTACGCCGGACAGAGCAAAAATAAAAAGCTGGGGCTGGAAAAACTGGCCAGCGTGGGGCTGGCCGAGCGCGCGGCGCACAATCCCAACGAGATGTCCGGCGGTGAAAGACAGCGCGTGGCCATCGCGCGCGCTCTGATGAACGATCCGGTAATTCTTTTTGCCGATGAGCCGACCGGCAATCTTGACACCAAGAGCGAAGAAGAAGTTTTAAAAATTTTAAAAGATTTAAACCAAAGCGGCATGACTATTGTGATGGTCACGCACGAAAAAGAGATAGCCGCGCAGGCGGAGCGGATTATCACGATGCGCGACGGCCGCATTATCAGCGACGAGAAAAAAACAAAAACTACCGCCGCGGAAAAACTGGAAACGCTGAATTTTGTCGAGCGTAAAAAGGCTGGCGCGGAATTGCTCGATCATCTGCGGCAAGCCTGGCGTTCGATCAACGCCAATAAACTGCGTACCCTGCTCTCGATGCTTGGCATTTTGATCGGCGTGGCGGCGGTGATCGCCATGCTCGCTGTCGGCAGCGGCGCGTCGCGGTCTATCGAAGCCAATCTCACCTCGCTCGGCTCCAACCTCCTGACTATCCGGCAAGGCTCACAGCGCACCACCGGCGTCAGTTTAGGCGCGGCCGCTTACAGCCGCCTGACCCTGGCCAATCTCAGCGAACTGCGCGCCGTGCCGCATATCGCCAGGATTTCCGGCCAGGTTACGGGGCGGGCGCAGGTCGCCAACGAAAACGCCAACTGGAACACGACCGTGTACGGCGTGTCGCCGGCCTACGCGCGCATGCACAATTCTACACCGACGCTGGGACGGTTTTTCGGCCAGCAGGAAATGCAGGAAAGACAGCGCGTGGCGGTTATCGGCTCGGCCATTGCGGAAAAACTTTTTGCCGACAAAGACCCGCTCGGCCAAACTATGAAACTCAACAAACAAAATTTCACGGTGATCGGTGTCGCGCCGGACAGCAATTTTTCCCGCAACGGCGGAGACCTGGTGTATATTCCGCTGGCCACCGCGATGCATCGCACGATGGGCAAAAAATATCTCGATAATATCGAAGTGGAAATTGACGCCGCGGAAAACATTGCTGGCGCCAAAACCGCGATCAAACAAACTTTGCGCAAGACCGCCGAGCTGACCGAAGCTGACGAGGCGGCTATCGACATCTGGGACATGTCTGAAATGCAGGAAGCCATCAAATCCACTTCCGCGACCATGAGCATACTCCTCGGCACGGTGGCGGCTATCGCGCTGGTCGTCGGCGGCATCGGCATTATGAATATCATGCTCGTGTCCGTGACCGAGCGCACGCGCGAGATCGGCCTGCGCAAAGCTATTGGCGCCGGACAAAAAGACATTCTGGCGCAATTCCTCATCGAATCAGTCGTGCTGACGAGCTGTGGCGGACTGCTTGGCATTATTCTCGGCTGTGCCGCGGCTCTGGCGATCGCCAAAATTTTGGGCTGGGCGACTTATGTGTCGCCGGCCTCGATACTGCTGTCCTCCGGTTTTTCCGTCAGCATCGGCCTGCTTTTTGGCATCATGCCCGCGCGTCAGGCGGCCGGCCTCAACACCATAGAAGCCCTGCGTTACGAATGATCCAAAATTCTTGCAACTTTTGACCTCAAAATTACGATATATAAACAGAAAAACATTGTTTTAATGTTTGTTTTGTAATATAATTACGAGTTCAAGGAGTCTTATGGTACACCAGCGCGACTTAGGTGAGCGCCGTAAATTTATCACCTTTATGATCCTGCCGCACAATTCCATGCGCGAGGTTTTCCGGCTTAATCTGCCCCGCTGGCTGGCGGTTACGCTGGGCGTGTTCTTGGGGCTAATAATCACGCTGGTTATCGTGTTTTTTTTGTATTCGTCATACATCGCCGGACGGTTGCTGCATTATTACGCTCTGCAGGCGGAAAACCGCACGCAGGCCACGCAGATCAAAGTTTTTTACAATAAAACCAAAGAGCTTGAAACCGGCATACGCGAATTGGAGGAGCGCGATCAGGAATTGCGCGAACTGCTGGGGTTAAAAAAAGCGCCGCTCCGCAAGCCTAAATCCGGCGGCGAGCTAATCAACGATTTGCCGCGGGAAATTTCCCAAAACATCGCCAGTCTGAGCGAGTACATCGCCGCTAAAAAACTGGAGCTGGTCATGTTCCGCGACATCGGCTCGACGCTGGTCGCGCAGTTCAATAATATTCCGTCGGAAAGTCCGGTGCCCGGCACTGTCTGGTCGCGCTACGGTTTTCGTACGCATCCTTTCAGCGGCAAGACGGAATTTCACTCCGGCTCCGACATTCCGATTTGGACCGGCTGTCCAATCAAATCCACCGCTGACGGTTACGTGACTTTTTCCGGCTGGGACAACGGTTTTGGCAATGTTGTAATCATCGACCATCAGAACGGCTACCGCACGATTTACGGCCACAATCATCGCAATCTGGTCAAGCGCGGAGACCGCATCAAAAAAGGCCAGGTCATCGCGCAGGCCGGCAGCACCGGTATTTCCACCGGTCCGCACGTGCATTATCAGGTGGAATACCGCAACCGCACGCTTAATCCGGAAAATTTTTTAAATCTCAACATCCGTTCGGCTAGACTGTTGCAGTAAACCGCAAAAAAATGTAGTATACGCAATAATTATGGGCAAAAAAAGAAGAGACATCGGCGGCATTTACACAATTTTGGGACCGGACACGAGTTTCAAAGGCATTCTGGACACGCAGGAATCCATGCGCATCGAAGGCAATTTTGACGGCACGATCAACTCGCAGGGCGATATCTACATCGGCGAAGGCTCGGTGGTCAGCGCCAATGTTTACGGCAAACGCGTGATTGTTTCCGGCGAGCTGAAAGGCACGGTCGAAGCGATCAACGGCCTGGAAATCACCGGCACCGGCCGCGTGTACGGCGATGTTACCGGCGACCGGCTCATCGTCGACGAAGGCGCGGTGTACAAAGGCAATGTCAACATGGACATTATCACTTCCAAGAAAAAATACGAAGAGGAAAAACTCGGCCGCTCCGGCAGATAGGCAATGACGCTCGTTGTCTGCGGTCTGCCCATTGGCAATCCTGATGATATCTCGCCGCGCGTCCTGCAAAATCTCCGCGAGGCCGATGTAATCGCCGCTGAGGACACGCGCACCGCCGCGCGGCTCCTGCAAAAACACGGTCTCGCTAAAAAAATTATTTCTTTTTACGACCACAATGAGTTGGAGCGGACTCCGCAAATTATAAAGATGCTCCAAGCCGGTCAAACCGTCGCGCTAATCTCGGAAGCCGGCATGCCGCTGATTTCTGACCCCGGCTATCATCTTGTCGCCGCCGCGCGGGAAGCCGGTCTGGCTGTCGACGTGATTCCCGGACCGACCGCGTTGATTACCGCGCTGGCCGCGTCTGGACTGCCGACTGACCGTTTTGCTTTTGAAAGCTTTTTGCCGGGTAAATCCGCCGCGCGGCAAAAAACCCTCCTCGCCTTGCAAGACGACAGCCGCACGCTGATTTTTTACGAAGCGCCGCACCGTATAAATGAAACCCTGCAGGACATCGCCAGAATTTTTCCCGAACGGCAATGCTTCGTCGCGCGGGAATTGACCAAAAAATATCAGGAATTTTTGCGCGGCGCCGCGGCGGAAATTTTGGCCAAACTAAAAACTCCCCGCGGCGAATTTGTAATCGTGCTGGCCGGACGCAACGCGGCGGCCAGCGCGGACATCCCGCCGGAAGCAAAAAAACTTTTGGCCGCGCTCCAAAAAGCCGGCCTGCCGGACAGTCAGTGCGTAGATATCACCGCGGAAACTTTCCGGCTGGCTAGAAATCATCTAAAAAAAATTATATACTCTCTGTAATGAAGGAAGCCAAAAGGCAGATCGAGCAGAGGGGGTATATCTCTTTCGCTTTTTGTTCCAGCGACAGATACGCGCCGCTCTACTTCAGATTTAGTTTCACCGCGCTGGCCGCCGCGCTGGCGCTGAGCACACTGTTGTGTCTTTTCACGTTTTGCGTGGCGCGCCGCGCCGATTATTTTTTACAGGCCACTGCGGACTATCAAAATATTCTTGCGCAGAATCAGCTTCTGCACACCAAGATCCGCATCGCCACGGCCAAGCAGGCGCAGTTCAAAGCGCATATTCATGAGCTTAAAACCCGCGAGGAAGAAATCAAGGAATTGGTGAATAATAGTTTCGCGGAAATACAGCCGTCGGAAAAAGAATTGAGCGCTTATCCGCTAATTACGACGCATCGCATTGTCAGCAAAACCGGCGAGTTTGGCCGCGTTTTGATCGACAACGCCGTGGCCATCGAATATTTTGACGACAGCGCCAAACCTCTGGCTTTTCAGCGCGCGCTGGTCACGGCGGAAAAACTCAAAGAGCTGCTGGCCAGCCGGACTGCACTGCGCAAATACCGCGTGAAAAAAAGCGGCGGCTCGGTTTACGCTTACATCAATGACCAGCCCGTTTTTGTCGTGCTCCACGCGGACACCGCGCGCCTGCAGGAGCCGCTGTCCCAGCAAAAGTTGGCTGAATACTGGCTGAATAATATTCAAACCGCGCTGGCCGGTCAGCAGGAAAAAATTTCCTGGCTGGATAAATTTTCATTCCGGCGCAAAGAACGGCGCCGCCAAAATGCGCTATACAAAACGCTGTATCCGAGTATTAATTATCCGGCCTACAGCGTCGCGCTGGATTCGCCGGAAACCAATCAGCGTCTCAAGCAGGTGGAGCATCTGCTCAAAATGTCTCTGCAGGAGATCGCCGCTTACCGCAAATCTTTTCAGGAACTGCAGGCCAATGTGCAGGCTTATCAACGCCGTTTTGACTACACGCCGTCAATTTTTCCGGTCAAAAATTCTTACATCTATTCGGATTTTGGCTGGCGGCATCACCCGATAGCCAATGCGCCGCGTTTTCACCGCGGGGTCGATTTGCCGGCCTGGCACGGCGCACCGATTTATGCCACGGCTGCCGGCGCTGTTAAAAATTCCGGCTGGTCAACCAGCCTGGGCTATTATGTGGAAATCGAGCACAGCAGCGGATTTTCCACGCTCTACGGCCACAACTCCGCCAATCTGGTCGCGGCCGGCCAAAAGGTGGAAAAAGGCCAGCTCATCGCGCGCGTGGGGTCGACCGGATTGTCCAACGGCAATCACTGCCATTATGAAGTGCATTATTACAATCGTCCGGTCAACCCGACGCGGTTTTTGAATCTCAATGT
>JAITIE010000158.1 GCA_031279615.1 Candidatus Margulisiibacteriota bacterium
ATTCTCTTTGTGATAATCCTGCAGGGCTTTTACGTCAAGCCGTCCGTTAAGCACGGCTTCAAGGCCTTTAGCAACCATAATTGCCGCCGCAATAGTCGTTACACACATCGTTTGATAGCGCAACCCGGCCTGTCTTATATAGTAGTCGTCCTGCCGCGCGCCTTTGCCTGACGGCGTATTCACGATAAGGCCGATTTCATGATTGGCTATCGCGTCGACAATATTCGGGTGTCCCTCGCGCGCTTTAGCGATTTCCTCGGCGGCCACGCCGCTGGCGCGCAAAAACTCGCCCGTGCCGCGCGTGCAGACTATTTCAAAGCCAAGTTCTTTGTACTTGCGCGCCGCCCAGAGCAGTTTTTCCCCGCGGTAAGGGTCGTGCACGGAAATAAAAATCTTTTGACCGGCTTCCGGCAGTCTCTCGCCGGCGGCAATCTGCGCTTTGGCGTAGGCCATGCCGAAATTTTCTGCAATCCCCATGACTTCGCCGGTCGAACGCATTTCCGGTCCGAGCATCACGTCCTGCCCGTGAAATTTGGCAAAAGGCAGCACCGCTTCTTTGACCGACCAGTATTTTGGCAAAACTTTCCTGGCGCCGAGGTCTTTTAATTTTTGTCCGGCCATGACCAGCGCGCCGAGCTTCGCCCAGGGCACGCCGGTGGCTTTGCTGACAAAAGGCACGGTGCGCGAGGCGCGCGGATTGACTTCCAGCACATAAACCTCGCCGTCCTTGACCGCGTACTGCACGTTCATCAACCCAATCACTTTTAGTTCGCGCGCCAGAGCGATGGTGTGTTTTTCGACCGTGTCGAGCGTCTCCGCGGACAGCGAAAAAGTCGGTATGACCGAGGCCGAGTCGCCGGAGTGAATCCCCGCTTCCTCGACGTGCTCCATGATGCCCGCAACAATTGTTTCCGCGCCGTCCGAGATGGCGTCGACGTCGATCTCCACTGCGTCTTCCAAAAATTTATCAATCAGCACCGGATGCTCCGGCGAGGCCTCCACCGCCGTTTTCATGTAATGCTTCAAGCCCTCCTCGTCGTAGACGATTTCCATGGCGCGCCCGCCCAGGACATACGATGGCCGCACCATGACCGGATAAGAAATTTTATTCGCGGCCTTGATCGCCTCGGTGATAGACGTCGCCGTGCCGTTGGGCGGCTGTTTGATGCCCAGCCGGTCGATCAGCCGGCCAAAAAGTTTGCGGTCTTCGGCCATGTCGATATTTTTGGGCGCGGTGCCGATAATTTTGGCTCCGGCCGCTTCCAGCTTGAGCGCCAGCTTGAGCGGAGTCTGCCCGCCGTACTGCACGATTACGCCGTCGGGTTTTTCCGAGCGGACAATATTCAGCACGTCGTCGCGCGTCAGCGGTTCAAAATACAAGCGGTCGGAAATGTCATAATCCGTGGACACCGTCTCGGGATTGCTGTTAATCATGATCGTTTCACAGCCGGCCTGCCGCAGGGCAAAAGACGCGTGCACACAGCAATAATCAAACTCGATGCCCTGGCCGATGCGGTTCGGGCCGCCGCCCAAAATAGCGATTTTTTTATTTCCGGTCGGCGCGGATTCGTCTTCCTGCTCGTCCGTCGAGTAGAGATACGGTGTCTGCGCTTCAAATTCCGCGCCGCAGGTGTCTACTTTTTTGTACACCACGCCCTTGACACCGCGCGCTTTGTTCTCGGCGGCCAGCGATTCCGGCGTTTCCGCGGCAAGCTCCCGCAGCTGATTTAAAAACCATTTGTCGATCCGCGACAGCTCGTGCGCGCGCTCGACCGTATAGCCCTGCCGGAAAGCATGCAGGATATACCAGACGCGCTCGCAGTTTGGCCGGCTCAATTTTTCCTCGATCTTTTCGTCCTGGCATTTGACCGCGGAAATTTCCAGCGAGCGCAGGGCTTTGCGCATGGATTCTTTAAAAGTGCGTCCGATGGCCATGCATTCGCCGACGGATTTCATCTGGGTGTTGAGCGTGTCATCGGCGTCGCGGAATTTTTCAAAAGCAAAGCGGGGGATTTTGGTCACGACATAATCGATAGTCGGCTCAAATGACGCCGGTGTAACCCTAGTAATGTCGTTGGGAATCTCATCGAGCGTGTAGCCCACGGCCAGCAGCGCGGCGATCTTGGCGATCGGGAAACCGGTGGCCTTGGAAGCCAGCGCGGAGGAGCGCGACACGCGCGGATTCATTTCAATAATGCAAATGCGGTCCGACCTGGGGTCCAGGGCAAACTGCACATTGGAGCCGCCGGTCGACACGCCGATCTCGCGCAGCACGGCGACGGCCGCATCGCGCAGGCGCTGGTATTCTTTATCGGTCAGCGTCTGCACCGGCGCGATCGTGATGGAGTCGCCGGTGTGCACACCCATCGGGTCTAGATTTTCTATGGAACAAATTATCACCGCGTTATCCTTGCGGTCACGCATGACTTCCAGCTCGATTTCTTTCCAGCCGATAATGGATTCTTCGAGCAACGCCTGATGCGCTGGCGAAAGGTCGAGGCCGCTATTGACGATGCGCTCCAGATCGGCGTCGTTGTAGGCGATGCCGCCGCCGCTGCCGCCCAGTGTAAAAGACGGCCGGATTATCGCCGGAAAGCCGATAGTCTTGATAAATTCCCGCGCCTCTTCCAGCGAATAAACTTCCCTTGAGCGCGGCATGTCGAGGCCGATTTTAGTCATGGCGTCTTTGAAAAGTTTGCGGTCTTCGGCTTTTTCAATCGCCTCAATGCCGGCGCCGATCAACTCGACCTTGTATTTTTCCAGCACGCCTAGTTTCATCAGCTCTAGCGCGCAGTTGAGCGCGGTTTGTCCGCCGACAGTCGGGAGCAGCGCGTCGGGGCGTTCTTGCTCGATAATTTTCGCCACAATATCGGGGCGGATTGGCTCGATATATGTCCGGTCGGCAAATTCCGGGTCGGTCATAATTGTCGCCGGATTGCTGTTGACCAGCACTATTTGATATCCTTCTTTTTTCAGCGCCTTGCAAGCCTGTGTGCCGCTGTAATCAAACTCGCAGGCCTGCCCGATGACAATAGGCCCCGCGCCGATAATCATAATTTTTTTGAGGTCTGTGCGTTTAGGCATAAATTACCGCCAAATTATATGAGTTTAACATATCGGCGGCAGTTTGGCGAGTCAGCGATTTGCCTAACTTTCGCAACCGTGCTAACATTATTGTAAGTGTCAAACAAAAAACTCTTTATCCGTGACCGCCTGCTGGCAACGGTGGGAAAGTTAGGAAGAGACGGAAGCCTGTCTCACGGGAGACGAGTTATTGAATCTTTCCTGACTAAAGCGGCTCCTTACACCAGTGTTTTAGATCTCGGGGCAGGCCATGGAACGGATTTATTAAGCGCCAAGACGGTGTTAAGCAGTACTGCCCCCCCCCCCCGGCGTTTCATATGGGTTAACCCTGTACGCCGTTCTTGAACCGGGCGATACTTCAAACGCAGAAAAGCTCCGAAGCAAGGGCATTACTGAAATCCGTTTTATTGACATTGAACACGCCCCTTTTCCTTTTGCCGATAACAGCATGGATATAATAGTGATAAATCAGGTCATGGAGCATGTGAAAGAAGTGTTTTGGATCTTGCATGAAGTAGCCCGCGTGCTAAAAGCAGGCGGGCATTTTATCGTTGGCGTGCCTAACCTGGCCGCGCTACACCAACGGCTATTGTTGCTGCTGGGACAGCAGCCTTCCTGTATTAAAAATTACAGCTGGCACGTGCGCGGCTATACCAAAGGTGACTTTATCCGAATGGTCAATTCCGGTTTTTCCGGTTGGCAATTAAAACACTTCGGCGGCAGTGCATTTCCACCGTTTTCAACACCGCTGGCCGACTGGCTAGCCAAAGCTTTTCCCACCCTGGCCGGCAGTATTTTCTTTGATTTTCAAAAACGCTCCGCTTATCAAGACGCCGGGTATTTAAAATTTGCGGAAACACGTGTGTAGATTAAGCTGCCCCGGATTGACGAGGCGTACGTCTAAACCGGTAAATCGCCGGCCGGTCAGGTTAATTGCTTCGTGCTAATTTTATTTTTTCTCCAGCAAATAATACACCGACGGGCTTAACTTCAACCGGCCGGAAAGGCCTTGCACGAGCTTTTCCTTGAAACAGAGCAATGGCGCGCCAAAAATTTTTTTCAAAACCGGCAGGCGGAAATTGGAAACGCCGAGAGCTTTTTTGATCCGCAAATTATTTTGCGCAAAAATTTTCTCCGCATAGCGCGGGTGAAAATTATAAAAACCCCGGGCATTGCGGCTCGCTGGCTCGAGCGAGAACGGCCGCATTTTAGACCGTCCGCAACACCAGCGCAGTATTTCCAGAATGTTTCTCTTGTTGGCAATCTCGATGACCGCGCGGCCGCCGGGTTTTAGCACACGCGCGATCTCCGCGACCGCCGCTGGCAAGTCCGCCAAATGATGCGCCGCGCGCACCATACTCACCGCGTCAAATTTTCCATTCGCAAAAGGCAGCGCGTACACCGAGCCCTGCGCGGTTTTTAATTTCTCGCCGTGCGCGCTTTTGGCCAAATCCAGCATTTTTTGCGCATAGTCAAATAATGTGCAGTCCGTGAATCTCGGCAGGTAAACGTCCGCCAGCCGCCCGAACCCGCCGCAGACATCGAGGAGCTTTTCTCCGCGTTTCGGCAGGAGCCGGCGCAAGGCTAGATGGTCGCAAAAATCCTCATATCGCCGGTCGCCTTTTTCCCAGAAAATTTTTTTGTACTCGTAATCCGAATAATCTGTGATTTTTTCGCTCATTTTTTGCCGCCAAACTTTTACGATTTTAGCACGCGCGGTGTTTTTTGACCAACGCCGCTTATCAACAGCGTCTTTATTTTGTGCACAACGCGCGCCCTTTTCACATTTTTCGGCGCGCGTTTGACATTTTTTTTTATCAGTGTAAAATACTTGTCCACCTCGGGGGATAAATTTGGGTGTTTCGAGGTTTTATGGAATCTTTTTGGCCGGCTCTGCTGGAAAAACTTAAAACTACGCTGACCGGACCCGGTTTTCAAATGTT
>JAITIE010000027.1 GCA_031279615.1 Candidatus Margulisiibacteriota bacterium
TATTATAAGCTATTGTATATACAATGTCAATGTTAGGGAAATTTCAATCACTCCTCAATCCGCCCGCCGTTAAAGATCAGGTACACCGCCGGAATGACAAAAAGCGTCAGCAAAAAAGACAACGACATGCCGCCCATGACCGAGCGTCCCAGCGGCACAAGCATTTCCGAACCTTCGCCCAAGCCCAGGCTCATCGGCAGCAAGCCGACTATCGTGGTCAGGCTCGTCATCAGCACTGGCCGCAGGCGCGTTGGCGAACCGGCCAGCACGGCCGCGTAAACGCTTTTGTCCTGTTCGCGGCGCAGGGTGCCAAAATAATCGACCATGACAATGCCGTTATTGACCGCGACGCCAATCAGCAGAATGATGCCCAGAAAAACCACCGTGCTAAAGGAAGTGCCGGTGATCGACAGCGAAAAAACCGCGCCCATAATCGCGAACGGCACGGTGAACATAATGACCAGCGGGTCGCGCAGGGATTCAAACTGCACCGCCATAATGCCAAAGACCAGGAAAACCGCCAGCAGCGCCGCGGAAAACAACGCCTGATTGCTCTCGCGCATGCTTTCCAGCTCGCCGCCGATGTCCAGACGGTACTGGCCGGGCAGCTGATAATCGGACAGCGCGGCTTTGGCCTGCTCCGCCAGTTTGCCGACCGAATAGCCGGGCGCGGCGTCGGCCACCACGCGCACCAAGCGCGTTTGATTTTCCCGCTCGATTGCCACCGGTCCCAGCGCGGCGCGAATCTCGGCGATCTCGTGCAAGCGCACCGTAAATCCTGAAGGCGACGTCAATTGAATATTGCCGACAGCCTGCGCGCTGGTGAAGTGGTCGCGGTCGTAGATCACGCGAATGTCAAAATCATCGCCAAACCGCGCGTCGGTATACGGCGTGGCCACCAGACCGGTTAGCGTGGTGCGAATAGTGTTACCGACTTGTTCGGCGGACAAGCCGTAATTGCTCATCCTGGCGCGGTCCAGCGCGATATGCAGTTCTGGCCGCGAAAGATCCAGCGAGGTGTCAAGATTGGTGAGCCCCTCTATCGCGCGCAGACGCTCCATGATTTCCCCGGCGTATTGATTGAGCCGCTGAATATCCGGACCAAAAATTTTTATCTCCAGACCTTCTTCGGTCGAGCCAATCCGCAGGCCGCGCAAGCGCGCTTTGTTGACGCGGATCTCCGCGCCGCTGTTCGCGTATTTCTGGCTAAGCTCGCGGATCTTGCCGATAGAAATATTCGTGCTGCCCTTGCGCTGGGCCAGAGGCGCCAGTTGAATATTGAGGCGCGCCTGATTGGAGTACTGCGCCACGCTGCCGCCAAACCACATGCCGCCGGTCGAGGAATACAGTGTCTGCACATCCTCATCGGCGGCTAAAATCCGCTCCTCAAAATCCCGCACCAGCGCGTCGGTCACATGCAAAGCCGTGCCCTGCGGAAAATACACGCCGATATTGATGCGGCCGTCGTCGATTTGCGGCAAGAATTCCGAGCCGGAAGTGCGGAAACTAAAATAAGTCAGCGCGCCTAAAATCAGCAACACCAGCACAATGCCCCAGCGCAAACGCAGCGCCGGCTTGAGCAGCCGGATATACAGCGCGGTCAAGCCGTCCATAAAATGCCGGTCGTCCGCGCGGCGTTTGCGTGAAAACTTGGTCAGCCGGGCGGTCAGGGACGGCACGACGGTCAGCGCGGTGATTAGCGAAGCCACGATCGCCACCGAGATAGTGATAATCAAATCCCTAAACAAGAGCACCGCGATGCCGCTGATCATAATGAACGGCAACACCGAAGCCAGATTGGTCAGCGTGGAAGCCGCCACCGCCGAGCCGATCTCCGCGCTCGCCTCTTCCGCGGCGGTCTGAATATCCTCATGTTTGATTTGCTGATGGCGCGTGATGTTTTCAAGCATGACGATCGAGTTGTCCAGCAGCATGCCGATACCCAGCACCAGACCGCCCAAACTGATCATATTGATATTGATGCCAAACATCGACATAAAGAAAAGCGTCACCAGCAACGACATCGGCATAGCCAGAGTCACAATAAAGGTGCGGATAAAACTGCGCAGGAAAAGATAAACCACTATCACGGTCAGCAGTCCGCCGAAAAGCAGTGAAGAACTGACGCTTTGGATTGAATTAATAATATAGTAAGACTGATCGTTGACCACGCTGACTTTGATGTCCGGCGGAATAACTCCGCTCTCTTGAAGCTCGACGGCTTTTTCCCGCACAGCGCGGCAAACCTCCACCGTATTGGCGTTGGGCTGCTTGATAAAACTCATCAAGACCGACGGAGTTTGATTGATGCGCACCATGACGCGTTGATCACTGCTCGTGTCCACGACCTGCGCCAGCTGCTGGAGGCGGATCGGTGTGCCTTCGCGGTTGACAATGATGACGCGGCGCACATCGTCGAGGGAAGCGTATTTGGCGGAAAGCCGCACGGTCAGCTCCTGAGCGCCGCTGGTGATATAGCCGCCAGGGAGATTGATGTTTTCCTCGGCCAAACGCTGGACGATCTGGCTGGCGGAAATTTCGTAGCGCTCCAGCAGGCGCGGGTCAAAAATCACTTTGATTTCACGGAATCTGCCGCCGCTGACCGTGATCGAGGCCAGACCCGGAATGCCGGTAAAGAATTCCGCTAATTCGCGGTCAGCCCAGCGGTTCATTTCGATCTCGCCGCGCTGCGCCGAAGAAAAACCGATTTCCAGCACCGGCATTTGTGACGGATCGGCTTTGCCGACGCTCGGCCGGTCGGCATCGTCCGGCAGATTATTATTGACGCGGTCGAGGCGCGCGCGGACGTCGTTGAGCGCTTCCTCCATATCCTTGCGGTAATCAAAATAGATATTGGTAAAAGACGTGCCTTCGCGCGCGGTCGACACCACGCGGATCGCGTCCTCCGCCGAAGCCACCGCCGCTTCTACCCGCCGCGTGATATTGGTTTCTATTTCCTCCGGCGACGCGCCTTCCCAGGACACGCGCACATTAATCTGCGGATAGATAATGCGCGGCAGCATGTCGATGGACTGCTCGCGCAGGAAAAACAGGCCGAGTCCGCAGAACAAAACCGCGATGACCAGCGTGCCGATAATTCTTTTGATCGCTATTTTGCTGATATTCATAAGCTCTCCCCCAGCAGTCGTTTTAGCTCAATGGCTTGCAGATTGTGGTCGAGCGCGCTGTCTAACTGGCTGATTCTAGCCTGCAGCGCCGCTTGTTCGGCGTCGAGCAGCTGCTTGCTGTTGGCCGTATAACTTTGCCCGCGCTCTTGATACAGCCGTAAACTTCTTTCCGCCCTGTCCGCATTTTGGGCGGTCTGTTTTATTTTTTTTCCGGCGGCGCGCAACGCGACTAAAATATCGGAATATTTGATCAATTCATTTCGGGAAAGCAATTCAGAATTCAGCAAAGTTTGCTCATATGCCTTTGCGCTTTGCTGGACTTGCGCCGGTGTTTTAAAAAAATCAAATAAAAGCATTTGCAGGGCAACACCCCACTGTGAATAAGTCGTGCCGTCCTGCGGAAAAGTCTCGCCCCACTCCACGCCGGTATAGGCCTGCAGATTGACTTGCGGCCAGTACGCACTCTCCGCGGATTTTACGGCAATTTCCCGCTGACGCTCCGTCAGCGCGGCCAGTCGGCGCGTATAATTATTTTCTACCTTGTCATACACATTTTCCGGCAGAGCTGCATTTAAAGTTGGTTCGGCCGCAAAAGTAAAATCACGCGACTCATCATCCCGATAAGTGGATTTTACCGGCAGGCCAACTAGCAAATTGGACAGCAAATTGCGCGCCTGCCACCAGGCCAGCTCCGCATTATCAACGGCGATCTCCATACTGCCCAGCTGCACCTCTATTTGCAACAGCTCCTCCGGCCTCGGTAATTTAGTTTGTTCGGATAACTGCCTGGATTTATTGTAGTAGGCGCGCAAATTATTCAGCGACTGCTCATTGGCCGACCAAACATCCTGGGCATGCCACAGCCGGTAATACGCCGCCGCGACATCGAGCGCCAATTCCTGTTTAACTTTTTCCAGCTCCAGCTCCGCCTGCTGTAATTCCAGTTCGGCCAGCGCGCGGTCCTGCCAGTATTTGCCACCGGCAAAAAGCGGCTGATTGAGCGCGAGCGAGGCCGTGTAATCATCCGTCTCGGTGCGCAGTCTGGTATAACCGGCGTTCAGCCCCAGATTGGGCAGTAGAGCGGCAGTCTTGACCCAGACTTTGGCACGCGCCTCTTCGATTTTCAATTCCTGAATCTTGACGGTTTCGTTATTGGACAAAGCCGTGTCGATACATTCCTGCAAAGAAAGTTCCGCGGCAGAAACAAACGCAAATAAAATTAAAAATACGAAAAAAAACAGTCTGAGCATAAAGTATTATACAATTTTAAAATAGAAAAGTTCCAGGCTAATTTCGTTAAAATTCCGTTAAATTATTACGCCAAATCCCGCAGCCAGCGTTTGGC
>JAITIE010000120.1 GCA_031279615.1 Candidatus Margulisiibacteriota bacterium
ATATTCCCTTCGGAAATAAGATCCGGCAATTCCAGGCCCCTGTTACAATATTCTTTGGCAATGCTAATCACCAGCCGCAAATTGGCCTGCACAAATTTATTACGTGTTTTTTCTATATCTTGTTCCACTTTTGCTCTGGCTAAAATATTCCGTGGATCTTTGCGGCGCGCGATTTTTTCAGCCAATTCGCGGCTCCTTTGCTGCAGTTCTGCAAGCGTTTTGCCCAAAGCACGCTCTTTTTCGGGAGTTAAAAGAGTGTAATGTTTTGTTTCCTTGAAATAAAGACTCAGCGTATCTTCATCGTTCAGCGCGTCGTCTTTTTCACGCGCAGACCTACCGCGTCCTGGCTTTTGAGCGTTTTCGGCTATAAGTTTACAGCGCAGCATATTGACGGCTCGATCGTCTTAACAGTTTTGGGTAATGTTTTGTCCATAACTTTTTTACCTCTAATTCAGGTATTCTAACAGCCTTTGATTACGCGAAGGGTGGCGCAGTTTTTTGAGCGCCTTGGCCTCGATTTGCCGGATGCGCTCGCGGGTGACATTGTAAACCTTGCCGACTTCCTCCAGCGTGCGCGGCCGCTCGTCATCCATGCCAAAACGCAGGCGCAGCACCATACTCTCCCGCTCGGTCAACGTTTTCAGCGCGGCGTTCATTTCCTCGCGCAACATCCGGCTGCCGACATGCTCGTCCATGTCCAGATTGGAGCCTTCTTCAACAAAATCGCCCAAGCGTGAGCTGTCCTCATCGCCGACCGGCATTTCCAGCGAGAGCGGCACCTGCGCGACCTTGACGATCTCGCGCACTTTGTCGATCGGTATGCCGGAATGTTTGGCCAGCTCCTCGTCGGTCGGTTTGCGCGAAAGTTTTTGCAACAGCGCGCGGGAAACTTTGCGGATCTTATTAATCGTCTCGACCATGTGCACCGGTATGCGGATCGTGCGCGCTTGGTCGGCTATGGCGCGGGTGATGGCCTGGCGTATCCACCAGGTCGCGTAAGTGGAAAATTTAAAGCCTTTGCGGTGATCGAATTTTTCCACCGCGCGGATCAAGCCCAGATTGCCTTCTTGGATCAGATCCAAAAACTGCATGCCGCGGCCAGTGTATTTTTTGGCAATGCTCACGACGAGGCGCAGATTGGAAGTCGCCAGCGAGCGCTTGGCCTCCTCACTGCCCTGCCGGATTTTCTTGGCCAGCTCCTGCTCTTCGGCAAAAGTCAGCAGATTGATCATGCCGATCTCGCGCAAATACATGCGCACCGCGTCGTCCACGCCGGCCGATTCACTTTTTTTGAGCAGGGAAGAAATCGGTTTTTTCAGCTCGATCTTGCCGGCCGCTGTTTCGATATTGGGCGACTGGTCAACGATCAGATCATCGTCATGCGCTGGCGGCAGTGTGTCTTCCGTTTCCTCCAGAGTTTCTATCTCGTCATTGAGGATTTCCACGCCTTGATTGGCAAAATCCTCGGTGATCATCATCGCTTCTTCTGGATCGTCAAAAACATTTAAAATATCATCCGGTGTCAAGCCGTTTTTGGACTTGGCTTTTTGCTCCAGCAGTTTGCGCTTGGATTCGTAATCGTCTTTTTTCTTAACGCTCTCCGGCGGCGCGGTCAGGACAATATTTTCCACGAGGTCCCGCAAAGTTTTTTTGCTGACGGAAACAGTCTGGCTTTTTTCTTTCTTGACCGGTTTGGCCGTTTTAATTTTTTTCACCGGCTTTTTGGCCGCCGATTTCTTAATTGTTTTTTTCTTTTGCTTTTGCTTTTTAACCATTATGTCTCGACACTTCCTATCCGTATTTGCTGCAATTGCCGCAGGATTTCCGCCGCTTTAACCTCGTCGCCGGTCGTTTCCGCCGCCGCCAGTTCGCCGCGTAATTTTTGTTTTGTTTCGTTTGTCTTTTTCTGTTCCAGCATTCTGAAGCACTCCGCCCCGCTCAGCCTCCCCGGCTCAACCAAAACCCGGCTGATCAATTCTTTGACCTCGCCCAATTCCGGTTTAGCTTCTAGATCTTCAAGCAATCTATCGTCAACAAAACAGTTTTGTTGCAAATATCTCAACGCCGGCCGCCAGTTCTCCGCCAAATCCTCCAGCTGAAACCGTGCAAAAAACCGGCCGCGCAATTCCAGGTCGCTGAGCATCGCGGCAAACAAACCCTCCTCCGCCCTGGCATATTTATCTTTTGGCGCAGGCGGCACATATTTTTTAGGAACATACCCGAAAGCCTGGATTTTACGCTCGTTTTGATTTTCACGCAATATCTCCACGCCGATGCCGGTCTGCTGGCTCAACCATTTAAGATACTCGCTGGCCAGCACGCGGTCCGGCAGGGCGTCAAGTACCTGCAGGCTTTCGCGCGCGGCCTGCGCTTTTTGCAGGCGGTCTTGCAGGTCGTATTTGCGCAAAACGCGCGTCAATTTGTACTGGACAAAATCTCCGGCGTCAGCGAGCGCCTGCTTTAAAGCCGCCGCGCCGTGTTTCTGGATCATTTCGTCGGGATCTTTGACCGGAATAGCCAGGATCCGCGTCTGGAAATTCAAAGCCGTCAGCACCTCAATAGTCTTGTCCGTGGCATTCAAGCCCGCCTCGTCTTTGTCGTAGGCGATCACCACATTTTTGCTGTATTTGCCGAGCAGTCTGGCCTGATCTGCGGTAAAAGCCGTGCCCAGACTGGCCACCGCGTTACTGAAACCGGCGGCATGACAGGCCACTACGTCCATCTGACCCTCGACCAGCACCGCTTTGTTCTGCTCCGTTATGGCTTTTTTGGCTAAATGCAGGCCGTAAAGATTGTGGCCTTTGAAAAATATCGGCGTCTCCGGCGAATTGACATATTTAGCCGCGTCTTCCCGCTCAACGATTCGCCCGCTGAAAGCCAGCGTTTTGCCCTGCGCGTTTTTGATCGGGAACATCAGGCGTTTGTGAAAACGGTCCAGGTACTCGCCGTTGTCTTTCCGCACGACCAGCCCCGCCGCCGCGATTTTTTCCGGCGCAAATTGATTTTGCAAATGCGCCAGCAGACTGGTCCAGCCCTCTGGCGCATAACCCAGGCCAAAAAGCTGCGCCGTCTCCCGCGTCAAACGGCGCTCCCGCAGATAATTTTGCGCGCGGTCACTGCGCCAGAGCTGTTCCTGAAAAAATTTTTCCGCCGCTTCATTTATCTGGTACAAAATTTTGTTCTGCTCGTAATGCTCGCCCTGCACTTCGGCGATAGTCACGCCGCATTGTTCACCCAGCAGACGCACCGCCTGCACAAAATCAACATGCTCGACCTCGCGGATAAAAGAAAAAACATTGCCGCTCTTGCCACAGCCAAAACAACGGAAAATACCTTTGTCTTTGGACACGGCAAACGACGGCGTTTTCTCTTTATGAAACGGACACAGACCCCAAAAATTATTGCCTTTTTGCTTGAGCGGCACATAGCGGCCAATCACAGTCACAATATCGCTCTTGAGTTTTATCTCTTCGATAGTTTTCGGGTCGATCATGGGGGCGGGTATTATAACACGCTTTTTTTGGCTATAATCAAGCATGCGCCTGCGCCAGAAATTCTTTGAGCAGCCGACAGTGGAGCTGGCCAAAGCTCTGCTCGGCAAATATCTCGTCTATGGCCGGCTGCGGGGCAAGATTGTCGAAACCGAGGCGTATCTTTACCGCGGCGATCCGGGCTGCCACGCGCACAAAGGCCAGACGCCGCGCAACGCGCCGATGTTCGGGCCGGCCGGCCGCACCTATGTTTATTTTATTTACGGCATGTACCACTGTCTGAATATTGTCAGCGGCAAAACCGGCGAAGGCGAAGCCGTCCTGATCCGCGCGCTGGAGCCGGCGCAGGGTCTGGAGACAATGCAAAAAAACCGCCGCACGCTAAAACTGGAAAATCTTTGCAACGGCCCGGGCAAATTGACGCAGGCTTTCGGTCTCACCAGGAAACACAA
>JAITIE010000042.1 GCA_031279615.1 Candidatus Margulisiibacteriota bacterium
CCGGTCTTGATTGTCGTGATGCCCTGCACCGTGCCCTGCAAAAATTCCGAGCCGATTTTTAGTTCCTTGGCCTCGGCAATTTTTTTCTCAATATCGGCTTTGGCCAGCGTCGCCTGCTGCTTGTCCATATTGATTTGCTGGACAATCGCGGACACCTGCTTGACAGTTTTCTCGCCCTGCTTTTTGAGATTTTCGACCAGCCGTTTGCCCTGCGTTTCCATGTTGGCCAGCTGCGTGTCCATGTTTTTGATCGATTTTTCCAGTTCGCCCACCAGATATTTTTTGAACTCTTCCGTGACGATAACCTTGATAACCACATTTCTCTGTAATGTTAACTCTGCCATAAAATGCCCCCTTTTTTGGTTGTTTAGACCGCTTTATCTTGAGTTACGATTTCCACCGTAACTTTTTTGTTCTGTTTCGCGCCGGCGGCTTTGACTACCGTGCGGATCGCGTTGGCGATGCGGCCTTCTTTGCCAATGATTTTGCCTACATCGTCAGGCGCGACCGAAATTTCGATGACCGTTATGCTGTTACCGCTGGTCTCGGATACATTTGCCTGTTCCGGATTATCCACCAGCGATTTGACCAGCAATTCCACTAAATTCTTCATTGTTTAAATCTCCTCTTTATTTTAGAGCAATATTGGCTTTTTGCAAGAGCTTGGCCACGCGCTCTGAGGGGAGCGCGCCATTTTGCCGCCATTTTTGCAGTTTTTCGACATCGACCTGAAAAGCCGCCGGTTTGACCGCTGGATTGTAAAAACCCAGACTATCCAAATATTCACCGGAACTCAAAGACTTCCGGCTGTCGACAGCAATCACGCGGTAATAAGGCTGATGTTTTTTGCCCATGCGTTTTAATTTAATTTTTACAGACACAAATTCACCTCCAAGAATCGGGCTGATATTATAAACAAGTTTTGCGGGTTTGGCTATACTGGACATCTTGTGTTATAATCAGTTGGGTTTGTTTTTATGAAAATAAAAGGGGAGAGGGTTTTCTGTGTTTAGACAATTTCATATCGCGGCGACGGGCATGAGCGCCATGGAAAAAGATTTAATTACGATCACCAACAATGTGTCCAACGTGAAAACCACCGGCTTCAAAAAAGCGCGCGTGGAGCTGGAAACGCTTTTCCCCGAAATACTCGAGGAAGCCATCCGCGACACGGAAACCACTTACGAGAAAGGTTTGGTCGAGCTGGGTTCCGGTGTGCGCGTGGTTGGCACACCCAAAGATTTTTCTTCTGGCACGGTCGAGGTGACCAACAACTCTCTCGACATCGCCATTGAAGGCGATGGTCTGCTGAAATTCCGCATGCCCGACGGCTCGGTCGCTTACTCGCGCGCCGGCAATCTGCACAAGGATTCCGACGGGCGGATCGTCAATATCAGCGGTTATCCTATGGAGCCGGAGATTCGCGTGCCGGACACTACTACCAATGTCCTGATTACCACTGGCGGGGCGGTGTATGTGCAGGAAAATAATCAGATCGAGCAATCGCAAATCGGCCAGATCGAAATGGTGAGATTCGTCAATCCGTCATCGCTCAAGAGCATCGGCGGCAACCTGTATGTGGCGACCGCGTCCTCCGGCATTGCCCTCGATGGCCTGCCTGAAGAAGAAGGCTTTGGCCAGATCGCGCAGTTCTCGCTGGAGAGCAGCAATGTGGACATTGTTTCGGAAATGATGCAAATGGTTGTCACGCAGCGCTCATTTGATATTATCTCCAAAGCGATCCAGTCCGGCGAGGCAATGCTTAACAGCGCGATCGAGATAGCCCGCGGCTAGTTCCCGATGCTTTTTACGAAAATTTGGCTGACGGTTTTTTTGACCGCTGGTTTTCTTTTTGCCGCGGAGATACCGCCGGCTGAACTGCTGGCGCTGGGCCTGCGGGAAATGCAGGCTTTGCCGCGTTTTGCCGGCAAAGAGGTTACGCTCAATTTTGCCAAAGCTCCGCCGCTGATTTCTGTGGAGACAGCCAATTATACGCTCCGGGCGGAATTACAATCTGCCGCGCCGTCGATGTACGTCAAGTATTTGGTGTATGCTGGCGAAAAGTTACTCAAAGGTTTTCGCATCAAGTACAACGCCGCGGTCTGGGCGGACGCCTACTATGCTAACCGGCATTTGGCTAAAGGCGAGGAGGTGACCACCGCGGATTTTTATTTGCGGCGCACGGATATTTTGAAATACTCGCACTATCTGGTGGAAAGCAATGTGTCCTGGAACGAGCGCGTTTTAACCGCCGGTCTGCGGCCTGACGAGCCGCTGTTTGCCTGGATGCTGAGCGTCAAGCAGCTGGTAAATTCCGGCGACATAGTGGCGCTCTCGGTGAATAGCGGCAGCGTGACTATTAAGACTGCCGCGAAAGCTTTGCAGCACGGCCTTTTGGGCGATAAAATTATGGTGCAGGTGCAGAATGATAAAAAACGCGTTCTGCAGGCAGAAATCACCGGCAGCGGCGAGTGCCAGGTTGTTCTTTAAAATATTGAAAATTCTGGTTTGATAATCCCGGTGGGTTATATTATAATTTTTATATAAGGGTCAAAAAAGCAAAGGGCGGGGAAAAATGCGAAAATATTTTGGGATAGGTTTAATTATCCTGCTGGCAGGTTTTAGTTTTGCCGGCTCGTTATGGACTGCGGATTCAAAATCGCCGCTGGCCAAAACATCCAAATTTGCGGTGGGCGACACGATCACGATCGTGATCGAGGAAAGTTTGTCCGCCGCGCAGTCCGGCACGACACGCGCCCAAAAAGGTTCGAACACCACGTTCAGTCTATCCAACAGTTTGCAGGACAATCAGACTCCGATCAGCGGTCCGGCCATCAAAAGTTCCGGAGACACGCGCTTAAGTACACTGCTCAATGGCCAAAGCAATTATACCGGCACCGGAAGTACCCAGCGCACAACCTCGCTGAAAACAACGATTACCGCGACGGTTGTGGATGTGCAGCCCAATGGCAATCTTTTTGTGTTTGGCCAGCGCTCGATCCGCGTCAATGAGGAAGTGGAAACTGTCGAAGTTTCCGGCATCGTGAACACGGCCAAACTTTCGGATAGCAACTCGATTAGCTCCACGCAGATTGCCAACGCCAAGATCACCATACGCGGCGCTGGCGCGGTGTCTACACCGCAGCAGCCCGGTATCCTGTCCGCGATGTTTAGCTGGCTGTTTTAAGAAGGGAGCGCAATGCGGAGATATTTACTGCTGATAGTTTTGATTTGCCTGGCGGTGGCGGAGTCGCCGGCCGTGCGCATTAAAGATATTGCTGTGATTTCGGGCATGCGTGCCAATCAGTTGATGGGCGTGGGTTTGGTGGTCGGCTTGAAAGGCACCGGCGACACCGGTTCTGGTGTGACCGATAAAGCCCTGACTAATTTGCTGGTCAATATGGGCATAACCAATCGTGAAGGCTTGTACCAGAGTAAAAATATCGCGGTGGTCATGGTGACCGCGGAACTGCCTGCTTTTGTAAAACCCGGACAGAAAATCGATGTTTTCGTTTCCTCAATCGGTAACGCGACATCTTTGCGCGACGGCAATCTGCTGATGACACCGATCAAGGGCGCCGACGATCAAGTCTACGCGGTGGCGCAGGGACCGATTATTTTGGGCGGGCGCACAGGGGGTTCTAATCGCAATGAAACGGTCTGCAAAGTCGTGGAAGGCGCGATCGTCGAGCAGACTGTGCCCATGGAAATTGCCGGCAAAGGCAGCATCGCGCTCAATTTAAACAAGTCGGATTTCAACACGGCCATGCGGGTGGCCGAGGCGCTGGACCGGGCTGGTTATTCCGGCACGCGCGCCATAGACCCGTCGACCGTGGAGATACCGATCGAGGCGGAAGACCGCGAAGAGCTGGTGTCGTTTATCGCGCGGGTGCAGGATTTTATGGTCGTGCCTGACGCGGTGGCTAAAGTGGTCATCAATCAGCGCACCGGCACGGTGGTCATCGGTGAAAATGTGCGTCTGGCGCCGGTGGCAATCTCGCACGGTGAAGTGGAGATCCGCATTGAAGGCGAGGAAGGGGCCGCTGAAAACGAGGAGCTGGACAGCGCGCTGCTGGCCATGGATCAAACTGCGGCTGACGGCGACCCGCTTGCGCAGCAGCCGCAGCCGGAAAAAGTCATCAAATTGGTGCAGTTGCGCGAAGGCTCCACTTTGAGCAGTCTGGTCAAAGCGTTGAACTCGGTTGGCACTTCCCCGCAGGATTTGATCGCGATTTTGCAGGCGCTGAAAACAGCCGGCGCGCTGGCGGCGGAAATAGAGGTTATTTAAGTGCGGCGCAAACTTTGTCTGCTGTTGCTGCTGGCCGGGTTGTGGGCGGCGCCGACAGTCGTGCCGGTCAATCCGGCGGAGTTTATGAGCGATATTGTGGTGCAGGAAGGTCTGCGCCGCCAGCCGACGGACAATGCGGGGCGGCAAATGGTTTTCCGGCAAATGCTGCTGGAAGAAGTTTTTTTGCGCGACATGTTTGACAATGAGAACAGCATTTATAAACCGGAAAAAGATGACGAGGACAGTTTGGTTTTGGGCGGTTTGTCGAGTATTTACGGCGATTATACGCGCAAAGAACTGGCGGCTTATTTGGTCGAGCAGGGTTTTTTGCAGGAGGGTCTGGAAAAGTAATGGCAGTCAAGCGTATTAATCCTAATCCGCCAAAAAAATCCGCTAAGACGCCGGGAAAAAAGCCGGTGCCGGTAAATATGCAGGCGCATTTATACAAAACGGAAGAAGATCCGGAAGATAATGTGGATTTTAGCAATAAAAATGCGGTGGTGACGGCTTTCACGCCGCTGGTGCAGATTATCGCCGCCAATATTACCGCCGCGGGAAAACTGCCGCCGAATATTCATTTTGACGATTTGATGAGTTACGGCACAAGCGGCTTGATCAAGGCCTGGGAAAATTTTGACAGGACTAAAAATGTGAAATTCAAAGTGTACGCATCTTA
>JAITIE010000058.1 GCA_031279615.1 Candidatus Margulisiibacteriota bacterium
GCCGCCGCGGTTCAAAACAATTGGGAAATATTCACTGAGGACAAAGATTTTCAAAATTATAAAAAATATCTGCCTCTGAAATTATTCACACCGACGAACTGACAGGCGGGTTGAGCAACCGCCGGTTTTAGGTTAAAATACGGCCTCTATGTTTCTAAATCTAGCCGAGGTGGCGGAATTGGCAGACGCACTAGATTCAGGTTCTAGCGAGGTCACACTCATGCAGGTTCAACTCCTGTCCTCGGCACCAAATAAGGAGGACATGCATTATGTCAGACATTCTAGGTTCAACGGGTTTCGAGGATATCAACCTTGAGGAAAAATCAGCCCCGGCCCAGATAAAAGAAAAAACACTGCAAGGCACGACGCTCAGCCAGGAGACTGTCGCCGCGGAAGCCGCCGCGCAAAAAGAACAGGCCGCGGCGCGGGAGCAGCCCGCCGCAGAGGATGATTTTGCCAGATTATTCGGCACGGTCAAAAATTATCAAGAGGGCGACATTATCACCGGCACGGTCAGCAAGATCATTAACAACAGCATTTACGTGGATATCGCTTTCAAAGCCGAGGGCATTATTGACCCCGACGAGATCAGCAATCACAATCTCAAAGCGACCGATGTGTGTAAAGTCGGCGATAAAATCTCGGTCAAAATTCTGCGGCTGGAAAACAAAGCCGGTAATCCGATCCTCTCCAAAAAACGCGCGGACTATGAATTGGCCTGGACGCGCCTCAACGCCGCCGAGCAAAACAACGAGGATATTTTGGTCAAAGTCACTGGCAAAAAAGACGGCGGGCTCAATGTGGATTTTCAGGGCATCGGCGCGTTTGTGCCGGCCAGCCAGCTGGACCGCGAAGATCTGGCCAGACTGGACTCGCTGGTCGGCAGCGCGATTTACTGCAAAATACTCAAAGCCGCGCGCAACCGCAAACGCCTGCTGCTCTCGCACAAGGCCTCGCGGGAAAAAACGCTGGTCAAGCTGCACGAGGCGCTCAAAACCATCAAGCCCGGTGAAGTCGTGCACGGTAAAGTTAGCAGTATCAAGTCTTTTGGCGCTTTCGTCAATCTCGGCGAATTTGACGGCCTGATCCACATTTCCGAATTAGCCTGGGACCGCGTGGCCACCGTCGAGGAAGCGCTGGAGGTCGGCCAGGAAGTTGACGTTTACGTGATCGGCATCGATGAGGAAAACACGCGGATTTCCCTGAGTCTCAAACGCCTGCAAAAAGACCCCTGGGCGGAAGCGGTCAAGGATTTGCGGGTCGGCGCTAAACTGCCGGTGAAAATCACCCGCCTGGCGCAATTCGGGGCTTTCGCGCAGGTCAAGGAAGGCGTCGAGGGCTTGATCCATATTACGGAAATGTCGGACGAAAAACAGGTCAAGTACCCGCAGGAAATCGTACAGCCCGGACAGGAGCTGGAAGCGACGGTGATCCGCCTGGAGCCGCAGAATAAAAAAATCGCTCTTTCCCTGCGTCAGCACGCGGAACTGGCGCAAGAACCGCCGCCGCCAGCTAATGGCTAAGCTAAAAAAAGTCGCCGTAGTCGGGCGTCCCAATGTCGGCAAATCCTCGCTGGTCAATAAAATTATCGGGCGGCGTGAGGCGATAGTTCATAATGCTCCGGGCGTTACCCGCGACCGCAAAGTGTTCGCGGCGGAATGGGCTAATTGCCGGTTTTCGCTCATCGACACCGGCGGGATATACAATGACGACAGTCTCAACCGCAGCCTGGATTTTCAAAAAGACATCGAGGAGCAGGCGCGCGTCGCTTTGGCGGAAGCCGAGCTGATCATCATGACCGTGGACGGCAAGACCGGACTGCATCCTCTCGATCAGGAAGTAGCGCTTTTGCTCAAACGCAGCGGCCGCCCGACCCTGCTGGCCGTAAATAAAATGGAAACCAGCAAACGCGACCTCAATTTATATGAATTTTACAATCTCGGCCTTGAAAAAGTGTTTCCCGTCTCGGCGATCACCGGCGGCGGCGTGGCTGACCTGCTTGACGAGGTCGTTAATGAGTTAAAAATTAAGCCTAACTTCACGGAAAACAACGATGCTATCCGCGTGGCTATAGTCGGGCGGCCTAATGCCGGAAAATCGTCATTATTGAACAGTTTGCTCGGCGCGGAACGGTCTATAGTGTCGCCGGTGTCCGGCACGACGCGCGACAGCATCGACGCAGAGGTCGTCCGTGAACAAACTTTGTTTCGTTTTGTCGACACAGCCGGTATTCGCAAAAAAGCCAGGGTGCAGGAGGACATTGAATACTATGCCGTGCAGCGGGCGATCAACGCGATCGAGAATTGCGACATTGCCCTGCTCGTCCTCGACGCCGAAAGACTGGTCGAGGAACAAGACCAGAAAATCGCCGGCCTGATCGCCGACAATAACAAAGGCTGTTTACTGCTCGTCAATAAATGGGATCTGATTGTCAAAGACGGCGCGACTATAAATTATTACGAAAAAATGATCCGCGCCAAGTTGAAATTCCTGGCTTACGCGCCAATTCTTTTTATTTCCGCGCGCGAAAACATTCGCACCTTCGACATATACCAAAAGATCAGCGCCATTTATCAAAATTACCAATTTCAAAGCACGACCGGCCAGCTCAACAAAGCTGTTGAAGCCCTCTTAAAAAAACATCCTCCGCGCGCGCACAAAGGCAGGCAATTAAAAATTTACTACGCGGTGCAGACCGGCACGCGGCCGCCGAGTTTTACCCTGCACTGCAATAATGCCAAATTGGCGCATTTTGCCTATGAGCGTTATATCGAGAATCAACTGCGCGAGCGTTACGGACTACTCGGCACACCGTTGAGGTTGTTTTTTAAAGGGAAAATGAGGAAAGCTAAATAACTGTCCGCCTGCTAAGAGCTGAGAATATACGTGCTTGTTTCGCGTTAGTTAAGAGGAAGGACACCTCACGAAGCAGCTTTAAACTCCCGCCCGATAATCTCCGCCAGCTCCGTGTACGCATACTCCCGTCCGGCGCATTCTTGAATATTCGTTTGATTTAGTTTGTCCAGCTCCAGCAATTCCGCGAAGACCGGCAGCGGCGGCTCCAGAGCGAGTGAACCCTGCTGCAGCAGAGAATATCGGCCTCTCTTTTGCGCCGAGCCGAGCAGTTTTTTCCCGCCGCAGACCACTTCATACTTGACTGGCCGCGCGAAACAAATATCTCTTTCCGGCCTAATCGTTTGCGGCAGCCGTTCCGCGCGCGAGGCCAGCTCGGCGGCGATGCCGATTTTCCGCAGAGCCTTAATAAAAATTTCCGAGATGAGATTACAGGACGGTATTATGCCGGCCGGCAAAGCCGCCAGCGGCGCGGCGAGACTGTAGGTTAATTCATTGGGCTGATGCAGGACTAAACCGCCGCCGGTAATTCTCTGAGCAATTTCCACGCTGAGAGTTTTCGCTTTTTCAAGGTCGATGATTTTCTCCGATTTCTGCGCATAGCCAAAAGTTACAGCCGGTTTGACCCATGAATAAAATCTTAAATGAATATTATCAGCCGCGCGCGCTTCATAGGCGCTAAAAATCGCCGCGTCTTTTTGCATATTAACAGCGGCGGTTTGCGGAGCGTCGATCTCCAGCTCAATATTCATCGACCGAGAGTATACCGATCGACTGCACTTTGATTTGCGGCACAATCTCATTGTAGGAAAGCACCACGATATTTGGATAATTGCGCTCGGTAAACCGCTTGAAATGCGGGCGTAGACGCGGCGAACACAGGACAATGACCGGACTGTTGATTTTCTTAAAATACGGCATGTACTCCTGCAGCTGGCCGAGGATTTTTTCGCCGACCGA
>JAITIE010000161.1 GCA_031279615.1 Candidatus Margulisiibacteriota bacterium
AAATATTTTGGCAACAGCGTAGATTTTTGGGTCGGCATTCAGGACAAATATGACATACGCCGCAATCAAAAAAATCCAGGAAAACAGTTGGGAACAATTCCTGCCTTAAAAATTGCCGCTTAAAATTACAAATTTAAGGGAATACTATCGTTTATTTATACCTCACCAATTTCTCAAACGCATCGGCTTTAAGCGCCGCGCCGCCGATGAGCGCGCCGTCGATGTCCGGCTGCGCCATGAGCTCCTTGACATTTTCCGGTTTGACCGAGCCGCCGTATTGAATGCGAATATCCTGCGCGGTCCCGCCGAAAATTTCACCAAGCAATTTGCGGATCAGGACATGCGCCGCATTGGCCTGCTCCGGAGTGGCCGTCTGTCCCGTGCCGATCGCCCAGACCGGCTCGTAAGCGATGACGATTTTGCCGTGGGCTACGGCGTTCAGACCTTGCAAGCCGCCGCGAATTTGCGCGGCTAACACCTGCTCCACCTGGCCGGCCTCGCGCTCCTGCAAAGTCTCGCCCACGCAGACGATCGGGATAAGCCCGGCCGCAAAAGCCGCCAGGATTTTTTTATTGACAGTCTGGTCGGTCTCGCCAAAATACTGCCGCCGTTCGGAATGTCCGATGATGACATAATCGCAGCCCAGCACTTTGAGCATATCGCCGGAAATCTCCCCGGTGAACGCGCCGGATTTTTCCCAGAAAATATCTTGCGCGCCGACTTTGATGTTGGTGCCTTTGGTGCGGGCGGTCGCCACATTGAGGGAAGTAAACGGCGGGCAAATCACGATGTCCACCTCATTGACACCGCTCAATAAAGGCGTGACCTCATCAATGAAAGTCAGCGTTTCCAGATGGTTTTTATTGAGTTTCCAGTTGCCGGCCATGATCGGTTTGCGCATAAATGCTCCCTTTTTCTCGGAATTAAACGTTAATTTTTTAACATTTTTGCCAGAAATTGGCAATGCGGGAAATCACGACTGCACACCCATGATACAGCCAAAACCGTTTTCACGACTATTTCGCCAGCGGCATAAGACATAACGGCACGTCAGTTTTATTTAATTTCAATTCTCTGCGGATGCCGTCCGCATTGAGCGTCATCAGATAACGCGTGGTCACGCCCAGCGCGTCCGCCGCCAGATAGACATTTTGGCTCATCGCTCCGACCAGAATATTGTCCATCTCCGCCCGCTTGTTCGCGGCGGTGTCCGCCACGAAAACCAGAATAACGGACGAATTCCGCACGAAACCGTCCGCGGTTATTTCCGCTTTGACGTTTTTAGGATTTACTTCCAACAGCGCGTGCTTTTGTCCGTCGTAGAGGAAGGCGCCGTCATTTTTCACGGCGTACACTTTGACATGCGGCGGGCGTCCCATGCCCACCGGCACAGTCCAGCCGCCGCCATTTCTGTTCCGGCCGGTCGCCGCCCATAATATAGCAGCCAGCTCAGCGTCAGACACGGCGCCGGCGGGAAATCCCGTTCGTGTACCGGAAGCTCTTTTTTCCAAAAGCGTAAAAATGCCTTCGCCGCCGGAAGTCCGCGGTTTGGGAAGTTTCACCTCGGCGCCGACCACGGCCAAAAACACAGCTAAAAATAAACAGCAGAATTTACGCATAATGCCCTCCCTAATTTTTTGCGAATCTTGCCCCGTATACTATATAATTCTAATTCTTATGAACATTATTATCAACGCCGATGATTTTGGCATCAGCCCCAGCGCCAATCAGGCCATCGCCGCGCTGCACAAAAAAGGCGTGCTCTCTTCGGCCACGCTGCTGGTCGACCTGCCCTACGCCAAAGACGCCGCGGAGATTGCCAAAAAACAAAATCTGCCGGTCGGCCTGCATTTCAATCTGACACTCGGGCCGCTCGCCAAATACAAAAACCGCGCGGATTTTGAACGGCAGCTGCTGCTCGGCCAGGTGCGCCTAAAATTTATCAAAGCAGAATTGAACCGTCAGTACCAAAAAATGCTTGAGCTTGGCCTGACACCGACGCATATCGACAGTCATCAGCACGCGCACAACTGGCCGCAGATTTTTCCGGTCTTTGCCCGTTTCGCGCGGGACAAAAAAATTCCGCTGCGTCTGACTCTGGAAAAACCGATTTTCAATAAATATGACAAAATCCAAGCCGGTGATTTTAAACAGCTCTGGCGCAAAATGATTGCTTTGCTTTTCGGCGGCCTGAATTTTCTGACCGCCAAATTATTGCGCGCGCCGACCAACCGCTCGCTGGTCTCGATTTTCGCGCTTTGGCCGCGCGCCGCCCGGCCAGAACTGAAACATTTGCGCCTGCTGCTGGATAAATTAAAAGACAACACCGAATACATGTGCCACCCTATCGTCAACGCGGAAAACACGCCGACGGCCATCACGGAAACTTCCACGCGTGAATACGCTTTAATGACAAACCCGGAATTTTTCGCTATGCTTTTCAACAAGTTTCATTTAATCAACTTCGGAGAATTATAATGGCAAAATTTTTGGTCACCGGCGGCGCCGGATTTATCGGCTCCAATCTGGTCAAAGCTTTGCTGGCCAGCGGCGACAGCGTGCGCGTCATGGACAACCTGGCTACCGGCCGTTTGAGCAATATCGAGCCGCTGCTGGGTCAAATCGATTTTCAACAAACCGACCTGGCTGATCTGAGCGCCTGCCGCCAAGCGGTCGACGGCGTGGACTATGTCCTGCATCACGGCGCGATACCGTCCGTGCCGCGCTCGGTCGATGACCCGCTCAAAACCAACAACGCCAATATTAACGGCACGCTCAACCTGCTGATCGCCGCGCGCGACGCGAAAATCAAACGGGTAATTTACGCCGCGTCATCCTCGGCCTACGGCGATTCGCCGGTCATGCCCAAAGTCGAGACTATGGAAAACCGCCCCAAATCACCCTACGCCATTCAGAAACTGGTCGGCGAAATGTACTGTCAAAATTTCAGCGCGTTGTACGGTCTGGAAACGATCTGTCTGCGCTATTTCAATGTTTTCGGTCCACAGCAAGACCCCTGCTCCGTGTACTCCGCGGTTATTCCGCTTTTCATCAAAGCGATTTTACAAGACCACAGCCCGACAATTTTCGGCGACGGCTTGACTTCGCGGGATTTTACTTACGTGGACAACAATGTGCAGTCCAATATTCTGGCCTGCGCCGCGCCCCGGACTGCGGTCGGCGAGATTATCAATATCGCCTGCGGTTATGAGATCTCACTCAATCAACTGGCGGAAAAAATCAATCAACAGCTCGGCAAAAATATTCCGGTCAAGTACGCGGCGGAGCGCGCCGGCGACGTCAAGCATTCGCTGGCTGACATCCGCAAAGCGGAAAAACTGCTCGGCTATAAACCGCTGGTGTCTTTTGACGCCGGTCTGGCCAAAACCATAGAGTTTTACAAAACGGACAGCTCGGATTCGCCCGCCGTCCATAGCTCCCGCTAGAGCGCGGCCGCAGTGAGCGCCTTGAAAATCCTTCGTATAATTTCCAGACTAAATATCGGCGGGCCGGCCATTCACGTGACCAATCTCAATTATTATCTCGACAAAGACTACGGTTATAATTCTCAACTCGTTTACGGTTCGCTGGCCGCGGGCGAAGGCTCCATGGAATATTTGGCCAAAGCCAAAAAACTAAAAACCATTCTTCTGCCGGAGCTGGGACGGGAAATAAATTGGCGAAAAGACTTAAAAACTCTTTGGCAATTGTATAAAATTATCCACCGCGAAAAACCGGACATCGTGCACACGCACACCGCCAAGGCTGGCGCGGTCGGCCGTCTCGCCGCCAAACTGGCCGGTGTGCCCAAAATCTACCACACTTTTCACGGTCATGTTTTTCACAGCTATTTTGGCAGGCTGAAAACGAAAATTTTCATTCTCCTTGAAAAATTTCTGGCGCGCTTCACGACTAAAATTATCGCCATTTCGGCTAAACAAAAAGCGGAGCTTGCCGCTTACGGCATAGCCCGTCCGGACAAAATTGCGGTCATCCGGCTGGGGTTTGAATTAAATAAATTGCAGCCCGCCAAAAATTACTGGCGCCGCAAATACCAACTGGCGCCGCAAATTATTTTAATCGGCATAGTCGGCCGCCTGACCGCTGTCAAAAATCATGAGTATTTTTTGGAAATCGCGCGGGAAATCTGCCGTCAAACCGACAAGGTCAGGTTTATCATCATCGGCGATGGCGAGCTGCGCGAACAATTGACAGCTTCTGTCAAATTGAAAAATCTTGACAACAAGGTGTTTCTTGCCGGATTTTTAAATGACGCGCGGAAAATCTACAGCGATTTAGATATTGTCGTCTTGACTTCGCGCAACGAAGGCACGCCAGTTACACTCATCGAGGCCATGGCCTGCGGCAAGCCGGTGGTCAGCGCCGCTGTCGGCGGCGTGGCAGACATTATCGACAACAATCGCACCGGCTATCTGGCGCCGCAGGACCGACCGGAAGTTTTTGCCAGAAAGATTTTACAGTTGTGCCAGAGCAAAACACTGCGAAAAACTATCGGGCAAAGGGCAAGAAAGAAAATTTTGAAACTATATGCCGTGGAAAAACTGACTGCAAAGATAAATAGTTTATACAAGAACTCTTAATCTTTTCCGTTGATTATTTTATCGATAAGCGCTTCTTCTAAATTTCTCCGGCTGTCTAAAACCAACACAATGACAATTTGTTTAGTTTTAACCCGATAATAAATTTTCCAGGGCATTTCGATCAACTCATAAATGTCAGTGATTCCAAGACTTTTTAACTCTGCGGAAACCTTGCCCCTAAAAGGAAATACCGCCAATAAATCTACTTTTCGCATTATTTTAGTGTATATCTTATCAGCCGCACTCTGACCGGATTGCGCCGTAATGTACTGTAAAATCTCTCCAAAAGAAAACCTGGCCTCTTCAGTCCAAATTAATATATTCATTTTTTATTTTCTATTTAAAATTTTTTTGAAATATTTTTTAGCTTCTTTATGTGAAATCACACGCCCTTTTTCGATATCTTTTTCCGCTAGATTAATCAATTTGGCCAGATTAATTGCATTAATTAATTTCTGATAACTCTCCACGGCCAAAATCACAGCCTTGGCCTCGCCGCTTTGCGTCACCACTACCGGCGTCTGATTTCTATTAACATGTTCCACAATTTCCGAAGTATGCGCTTTGACATAAGAAATCGG
>JAITIE010000001.1 GCA_031279615.1 Candidatus Margulisiibacteriota bacterium
GTGTAATTATTGACCAGGGAGTCGATATTGCCCGCGCTCACGCAGAAAAAAAGATTGGGCTTGCCCAGCGCGGTGATGCTCCGCGGGTCTTTCCAGTCCGGCTGGGGAATCAGGCCGACTTTGAAGCCGCGCGCCTCAAGGTACCGGCCAATCAACGCGGAGCCAAAACTGGGATGGTCGACATACGCGTCGCCGCTGACCAGAATAATATCCAGTGTGTCCCAGCCTAATTCTTTGGCTTCGGTCAGCGTGGTCGGCAAAAACTTAGCTAAAGACATAAGCCTAATATTATGCAACAAAAACATTTTTCTTACGATAGGTAGCTGGTTATGTTTAAGAAAGTTATCAGTCTGCCCGGGCAGAATATTTCCGGCTTGAGCAAAAGCCTGGAAGATATCCTAGCCAAACAATCAGCCCAAGGGTTTATTTTGCCCGGCGGCTTTGTTCGCAAAAAAGTCATTCTCGCCAAGCATTATTTTAATGTAATCTATTCCGAGCCAAGACATCGGCGGAAAGACCCGAATCTACTGCGTCAACACGGCATAATCGGCGCGCAGCAAAACTGTTTTTACGAATATATAAATTCCGACCTTGGCCGAAAAAAATTACAGATCATCGACGCGGAGACTTTTAATAAACTAAGCCAAAAACACCGAAATAATTTACAGCCAGCGCATTTTCTAAATCCCGCTGAATTCACTATTCCCTTAAAATTATCCGGCCATAAAAACAATCAGCAGGATTTCTTAATGGGCGTCAATTACGCGCCGTTTGGGGCGGGACATTTTGTCGTTTGGACGCCGGCGCAGAATACCACTGCCGGTCTCCTCACTTACCAGCAGGTTTATCAGGGAATAAATCAGCTTTATTGGGCGGACAGCTTGTTAAGCCAGATCGGAGATCCAGAATATCGGTTATTTTTCAATGCCCGCGGCACAGGCAATTCTTCAAATATTTTTCATTTTCAGGTCCTGCGGGAAAAGTTTCCAGTTTTTGCTCAGCTTAGCCGCTATTATCATCATAATGGTTCTGAAATAATTTATGTCAGCAGGCAAGCCTGGCCTTTCCAGGGATTTTTAGCACGCTACACTCTCGAGACCAAAAAAGCCGTGCTTGAAGCGTTGACCACACACATCAAACATTGGCTGAAGCAAAACCTTTCACATACCTTTAATCTATTAGCCCAATTCATGCCGGACGACCGGCGTGAAATATTTTTTGTTAAGCGCAAGTCCAATTTAATTCATCTCCAAGGCATCAGTAATAGCTTTTCTGGTTATGAAGTGGCCGGAAATATTGTGGTAGAGGACATGCGGGAATATCAGAATTTTCCTGATAGGATCCGAAATATAGAATGGGACACGCGCCAGACCGGCAGCCCTTAAGCGTTTCTTTATTTACTACACGCGCTCTCTTGCTGTTCCTAAAATCAGCTAGGCTGCTTTGATTATATAAATCACCGTGTAATACACCGGCACAGTATTGATCGTGAGTGCACTGCCGGAACCGGTGCTGGCCGTCGATCCGGTAATACTGCCGCCGGTGATGCTGCCGGTAATCGTATGCGAATGCGAACCGCTTTCGGTAATATTTATATTGACATCATGCGAGTGCGTAGCGTTTATAGAAACACCTTTGCATCCGCTAATATTTGTTTTACGTTCTCCATATGCTGGATCGTTCAATACATTTCCTGAATAATCTCGGGATAAAATTCCTGAAGCAAAATCAATATTTATGCCGCTATTTGTAGCCCCATCGGTGATTACATAAGTGCTGAATTTTCCTTCTAATGTTTTGTTCCCAGTTGAGCCTGAAACGGTATGTGCATGCCCTCCGCTTTGATTTATCGAGAGTCCGTCCGTGGACAGATTACCCACAGACAGCCCCGTCGCTCCATGATTGTGCTCCGGCAATTGCGCGGCGGTCACGCTCTGACTGTCCGCGCCACCGGCCGTGCCGGAACTCTCCGCGCCGCGCAAGAATTTACCCGTCAGATCCGGTATGAAGTTGTCAACGGCGTGATTGGCGGCATTGCAAACTTTCCAAATAGTTTTAAACTCCGCGCTGGTCGCGCCCCACGCTATGGAACTAAAAGTTAATATCGTCCCTTTCGGAAAAAAAGTTAAGTCCGTAATATCCGTTGCCAGTAAACGCTCGCCGCTTTTAACCTCTGCGTGTAATATTCTTGCCATAAATATACCCCCTCTTTTTTATTCTGCTCCATTTATGCACTCCATATAAGGAACAAGAACAGTATAGCACAAAATATTCATAAGTCCATATACGGAGTGCGTAAATGGAATGAAAGGCAAAATAAATGGTTATATCATGTTCCATATATGGAACGAAAACGCAAAACAAAATCTGAAATAAACGCGCGTATTGGCAGAAAAATAACCAAGCTGCGCGAGGCCAAAGGAATTAATCAGGAAAGATTTGCCTACGAAAATGACCTCGCTAAATCAACCGTTGCCCGCATTGAGCAGGGTGTGGTCGACGCCCGCATTTCCAATCTGGAGCGCATCGCCAAGGGGCTGGAAATCAGCCTGTCTGAGCTTTTGCGCTAAACAAGCGGCGGCTTTGCGATTTGTCTTTTATCCATTATAATTTTAGCCTGTTTTTATTTTAAACATAGAGGAGTGAGTTTTCGTGTCTGCCGAAAAATTTGAGTTTAAGACCGAAGTCAATCAACTGCTGGAGCTGGTGATCCACTCGTTGTATTCGCACCGCGAAATATTCCTGCGCGAGTTGATTTCCAACGCCTCGGACGCGCTGGACAAACTGCGTTTCGCGGCGTTGCAAAATAAAGACCTGCTCGGCGACAGCACGGAACTGCGCATTAAAATTTTCCGCGACGACAAAGCTGGCGTTCTGACAATCACGGACAACGGCATCGGCATGACGCGCGAGGAACTGGCCGCTAATCTCGGCACCATCGCCCGCAGCGGCACCAAAGAATTTGTCGAGCAGATCAAAAAAGCCAAGGACGGCCCGGAGCTGATCGGACAGTTTGGCGTGGGCTTTTATTCGGCGTTTATGGTGGCGGATAAAGTCACCGTCCACTCCAAAACGGCTGACGGCGCGGCGGCCAGCTGGACATCCGCCGGACAGGGCAGTTATGAGCTGGGCGGATCCGTCAAAACCACGCGCGGCACGGAAATAATTTTGCAGCTCAAAAAAGAAGCCAGAGAATATCTCGATGAATACACTATCCGCCAGTTGATTAAAAAATATTCTGATTATGTGGACTATCCGATTTATATGGACATTGAGCGCGAGGAAACGCCCAAAGATAAAGACGGCAAGCCGCTGGAAAACGCCAAGCCGGAGAAAAAGATTGTCGAGGAAAAATTAAATTCGCAAAAGGCGCTCTGGACCAAAAGCAAAAACGATATTAAGCCGGAGGAATACGAGGATTTTTACAAACATATCGCGCACAGTTACGACAAGCCGCTGGAAATAATCCATTACGCCGCCGAGGGCGCCAGCGAATTCAGGGCTTTGCTGTACATACCTGAGCGCGCGCCGTTTGATTTGTTCACCAAGGAGCATGCGCTGGGTTTAAATCTCTACATCAAGCGCGTTTTCATCATGCATGACTGCCAGAAATTGATACCGGAATATCTGCGCTTCCTGAAAGGCGTGGTGGATTCCAGCGACCTGCCGCTCAATGTGTCGCGGGAAATTTTGCAGGAAGACGCGCAGCTGGAAAAAATCAAGAAAAACATCACCAAAAAAATTCTGAGCGCGCTTAAAACCATGCGGGACAAGGAGCCGGAAAAATATTTGAAATTTTATAAAGAATTTGGCGCGGCGCTCAAAGAAGGCCTGCATTACGATTACGAAAATAAAGACGCTCTGGCGGATTTATTGCTGTTTACGACCAGCAAGTCGGAGAAATTCCGCAGTCTGGCCGAATACGTCAAAGATATGCCGCGCGGCCAAAAAGATATTTATTACCTCGTCAGCGAGACGCGCGGACAGGCTCTCGCTTCGCCGCATCTCGGCGCGTTTAAAACTCAGAATTATGAAGTGCTTTTCCTGCACGATATTGTCGACGAGTTCGTGATCCCGCAGCTCTATGAATATCAGGGTAAAAAACTGCAGGCCATTGACAAAGCGGATCTGGAGCTCGGTGATAAAAAAGAAACAGAAACCAAACTAAAAGCGGCGGCGGAAAAATTCAGCGGTCTGCTGGATAAGCTCAAAGCCGCTTTGCCGGACAAAGTGCAGGATGTGCGTTTTTCCGCCAGACTGACCGACAGTCCCTGCTGTCTGGCCGCCGGCGCGGACGCTCTGTCGCCGCAAATGCTCAAAATGTTTAAGTCCATGGGACAGGAAGTTCCGGAGCAGAAAAAAATTTTAGAATTAAATCCCGAACATCCGTTGATCCAGAAATTGCAAAACGCCGCGCCGGAAAAATTGGGCGGCTTGGCCAAATTGCTATACGGACAGGCCGTCATCGCCGACGGCGGCAAACTCGACGATCCGCTGGATTTCGCTCAGCAGCTCAATGAACTACTGCTGCAGGCCGCGGGTTAAATTATGGACAAGACCAGCCAAATTTTAAATTTATTGGAAAACACCAAGTTTAGTTCGGAAAACGATTTGGCAGTCCTGCAAATCGGCCTGGATTTGCTTTTCAAAAAAAGTCAGAAACTCTGGGAAAAAGGCTCGGCGGAACGCGGTGTTTTTCTGGAAATGCTCGCCGGTAAAACCGCGCTGTCGCGCGAAGCGTGGCAAAAAAACAAAGGTTTGGAAGCTCTGGTCAGCTTCGCGCAGGGTTGTCTGCTGATAACTCTTTCCCTGCTCAACGGTGTTGGCCGCTCGCCCATCGCCATACAAAAAACGGACAGCGGCTACAAAGTGAAAATCTTGAGTAAATTGCAAAGCCTCGTTATCACGCCCGGGCTTTACGACGCCGAGACCGAAAAACTGGTGCGCGAGTTTAAACATTCTTTTTTCGGCGCGGCGGCGGACGCGTCTTTCGGTAAAAACGATCTGGCGGTCATCAAAGAAACTTTCAAAGAAACCACCGCCCGTCTGAAAAGCGAGAAAGCCTTTATGGAAAGAACGGCGGAAAATCCACTGCGTATTTTTGACCAAAATATCAGCGCGGAAAATCTGGCTAGCGGCTTATTTCTGATCATTTCCGCCCTGCCGGCGGAAACCATGAATACTCTGCTGCTGCAAATCGGCTCTTATCTGCCGGCAGAGCTGGAAGAAAAAACCGAAGAACGCCTGTCCGTCAATGTGCGCGCTTATCTGACCACCAGCGCCCAAGACTTGCCGGAACTTTTTAAAAAAACCCGTCTGCTGTTGAAACTTTATTCCGGCCGCCAAAAAAACATCATCTCTATCATTGTCCGTGAAAAAGTCCGCGACTTTTTTTACAAATTGCTGGAAAACACTGACGTCAAACGGCAGATCGAAAATAATCTGCTCGCCACGGCCAAAGAACAGCTGGAACTGCGCATTAAAATCCTCGAAGGACTGTTGAAACTTTTATGAAAAAATACGACCTCCTTGTCATCGGCGCCGGTCCCGGCGGCTACGCGGCGGCGGCGCGCGCGGCTAAAGGCGGTCTAAAAACCCTGCTGATCGAAAAACAACATCTGGGCGGCGCCTGTCTCAACAACGGCTGTATTCCTGTAAAGACTTTGCTCGGCGCGGCGCATTTTTTGCAGCGGATAAAAAAAGCCGCCCTGCTCAATATCCACGTGGAAAAAGCGGAACTGGATTTTGGCGCCTTGCTTGACCGCAAAAATCGCCTGATCAAGCGCCTGCAAAAAGGCATTGAAATTTTGCTCCGGGACAGCGGCGTGGAAATTTTACTCGGCGAAGCCAGATTATTGCCGGGAAAAATCGTGACGGTGACGGACACTTCGGGAGCCTCAGCGTCCGCACTTGAAATTACCGCTGACAATATCATACTGGCGACCGGCGCGCGGCCCGGCACAATTCCTAATTTACCAACCGACGGCCAATGGCTGCTGGATAATATTCAGCTGCTGCAAAACAAGACCATCCCGTCCACGCTGGCCATTGTCGGCGCGGGCGTGATCGGTTTGGAATTTGCGGACTTATACAGCCGGCTGGGCAGCAAAGTAACCCTGATCGATGTCCTGCCGGAGCTCCTGCCGCAGGAAGACCGCGAGGCGGTCAGTCTAATGCAAAAAAGTCTGGAACGCGCCGGCTGTGTTTTTCTCCTCGACCGCAAAATTGAAAAAATCGAAAATAACACACTTCATTTAAACGACGGGCAAACTGTAACGGCCGGGCTGTGCCTGCTGGCCGCCGGACGCCGCGCCAGCACAGATTATATTTTAGATCCGGCCGTGCAGAAAAACGCCACGGGATTTGTAACTGTTGACGAGAACTTACAGACCGGCGCGGCAGGCGTATACGCCGTCGGCGACATTAACAATTTGGCGCTTTACGCGCACGCGGCGACTTATCAGGGACTGGTTGTAGTGGATAATTTGTTGTCAAAAAAACCATCGGTCATCGATCAAACTGTCATGCCGCGCGTCATCTTTACTTCTCCGCAAATCGCCAGCGTCGGCCAGTATACAGACCG
>JAITIE010000107.1 GCA_031279615.1 Candidatus Margulisiibacteriota bacterium
ACTAAAATGCTGATGTACGGGCTGGAGTTGAGTTCGGAAAATTTTGACACGCTGGAAACTTTGCTGGGCGGCCTGCCCAAAACCGCTTCGACCGAGCAGGCGGCGATTTTGATGATCACCAAGGGTTTAAATTCCCGGGCTGGCGCGCAGAGTCTGGCGGCTTTTTTGGAGCAAAATCCGGAGCTGAGCAAACAGCTTCTGGAGCTGCTGGCGGCTTCCGCGCAGGCGCGCGGTGCTTTGTCTTCGACCGGCAGTCTGCTCTCGCCGCAGTTGTCCAATCAGCTGACCGCGATGCTGGCCTCGCTCGACGGGTTTGTCAGCCTCCTGCCCAAGGAGTTTAAGGACAAAATTCAAAAAGGCTCCGGTTTCTTTAACAACGCGGAAGTCCTGACCAATATGCGGGCGGTGCGGGCGCTGATTAACGGCGTGTCCAAACAGGTGGCGGATGCCGCTCCGGAGAAAACCCCCGCGGTCAATAATCTGCTGTCCGCGCTGGGACAGCTCGGCAAGGCGGCTAAGGATATTTCGCAAAACTTGATCGTGCAGGCGATCTTATCCAAACCTACTGGCCGCGAAGACCAGGCGCAGGGTGAAAAATTTGCTTACTGGCAAATCCCCAACAGCATGGGCACGCCGCCGCAAACCGTCGAATTGCTGTTAGAAAAAGACAAAAAAGAAAAATACCGCAAAATTAATCCGCGCCGCACGAAGTTAGTTTTGAAAACAGAGTCCGAGGCGCTGGGCGAGATTTCCGCCGAGGTAGAGGTGGAAGACGACAATCTGGATTTTAAGTTTAACACCAACAGCGAGGAGGTCCGCAAGCTGATCAATGCCAATGTTGACGAGCTGCGCAAAAAAATGGAAACTTTTAGCTACAAAACAAAAACGGTGCGCGTGGTTAAACGCAATCTCGATGTGAAAAAATTTTTAATCCCGACGCTGGATTTCAATAATCTGACGCGTGTGCAGACCGAGGTTTAGAGATGCCAAGCCGCCGTGAAATAGAAGAAAAAGAAGCGCGCCACCGGCAAAAGATAAAAAAGACCACGCTGGAGCTGGAAAGTAAACCGGCGGGCGAGCGTTCGGCGATCGCGATCCGCTACGATGTGGAGCATGACGCGGCGCCGGTGATTTTAGCGTCCGGCCGCGGCGAATTTGCCGAGGATATTTTGCGTATCGCCGAAGACCATAAAATTCCTTTTTATGAAGACAAAGGTCTGGCCGATCTCCTGCTCAAGCTGGAGGTGAGCACGGAAGTGCCGCCGGAGCTGTATACTTTGATTGCCGAGGTACTGGCCTTTATTTTCCGTCTGGATCAAATGGCCTCGAAGCGCGAGAGACTGTACAAACGCGTGAAAGAGATGGACGATGAATAAACTGCGGCAAGCGTTAATTGCAATTTTGGTGGGGAGCTGCCTGTTGCCGGCGGCCAACAAATCGACGACCGACGCGCTGGACACTTACGAGAAACAATACGGCGCGCTGATGAGCAATGTCGTCAATGTCAATACGCCGGGGTACCGCGCGGTCAAAATTGTTACGCGTCTGGACAAAGACGGCAAGCTAGTCACGGAAGAATCCGCATACTTTTTCAAAAACGGCCAGATGATTTTTAGCGGCGATCCTCTGCATGTGGCGGTTGATGGTCCGGGTTTTTTTTCGGTGCGCGCTCCGCAGGGCGACATGTTTACGCGCGACGGCCGGTTTACCGTGAATAACGAGGGGACGCTGGTTACGCTGGCCGGACGTTATCCGGTGCTGTCCGCAGGCGGCAGCACTATTCAATTGAGCATGAACGACGCGCTGGATTTGCAAATTTCGGAAACCGGTTTGATTATCCAGAATGGCGAGATGGTTGACCGGCTGGCTGTCGGCGAGCTGGATTCTTCCGCCACGCTGCGCACGGTGAACGGCGCCTTTTTTGAAGCGCCGGGCGGCGCGGCCGCTTTCATCAATCTGGAATCTCCGCGCGTCCGGCAGTATTATTTTGAAGGCTCCAATGTCGACATGTCCGAGGAATTAGTGGCCATGCCGGATATTTCCAAAAAATACGATGCCAACGCCAAAGTCCTGCAAATCATGAAGAAAATCACCACCACCGGACGGGAGATGGGCAGCGCGCAATAATGCTGACAAAAAAAGAATTAGAGCAAAGAGAAGCGCGTTTCCTGTCTGCATACGCGGCGCAGAGCGGCAGGTCGCGCGGGCGGGTTTACACTGAGCCGCCGCCGGAACACCGCACCGAATTTCAACGCGACCGCGACCGCGTGATCCACTGCCGCGCTTTCCGCCGGCTCAAGCACAAGACACAGGTTTTTGTAACTACACAGCCGGGCGACCATTACCGCACACGCCTCACGCACTCGCTGGAAGTGACGCAGATTTCCCGCGATCTAGCGCGGATGCTGGGCTTAAATGAAGACCTCGCGGAAACCATCGCGCTGGCGCACGATCTCGGCCACACGCCGTTTGGCCACACCGGCGAGCGCGCGCTCAACGAACTGCTGCGGGACTTTGGCGGCTTCGAGCACAATCGGCAGAGCCGGAAAATTGTGGAGAGCATTGAGAAAAAATATCCGGCGTTTGACGGCCTGAATTTGTCTTACGAAGTGCTCGACGGCCTGATCAAGCACCGCGGCCCTTATGACGACAGCGGCGCGGCGCGCGAACAAACCCCGTCGCTGGAAGCGCAGCTGGTCAATCTCGCTGATGAGATCGCCTACAACAGCCATGACCTTGATGACGCGCTTGCTTCCGGACTGTTGCCGCTGGGAGATTTGCGGCAGGTTGGCGTCTGGGCGGAGCTTAGCGCCAAAAACCAAAAAGAAAACCCGCAGATTTCAGATCGTTTGCTGGTCGATCTAAATATCCGCGCGCTGATCGGCGCGCTGGTCAATGACGTCGCTTTTGAGACCGAACGGCGTTTAGCCGCGCGCGGCGTGAAAACCCTGCAGGATGTTTACCAGGCCGAAACAGAATTGGTTGGCTTCAGTCCGGCGCTGGCGGAAAAAATCGCCGAGCTGCGAAAATTTTTGTACGCTAAATTTTACCAGCATCCGGAAGTTCTGCGGCACAATCAGGAAGCGGAGGATGTGATCAAAAAATTATTTGCGCGGCTGATTGAGCAGCCGGAAAAAGCGCTCTTAGCTTCGACTTTCCGCCGCAACGAGCCGGTGGAAATTTCCGTCGGGGATTTTATCGCCGGCATGACCGACCAGTACGCGCTGCAGCTGGCGAAAACGCTATAGCAAAAATAAGTAAAATCAGGTAAAATATTAAGCCGTTTTAATGTTTTTTCTCTTTAAATACCGCAAAAAATCGTTGTTTTTGCCCAGGGCTTGACACAATATATATGGTGTGCTATTGTGAGCGACCACGCTATATTTAGCGTTTGTTGGCATTTTTAGGCTAGATTTTGTAATTTTAAAAAGGAGTGGAAAAAATGGCAGAAAATACAGTAAAAGAAATTCGCAAGAGGAACGGTCATATCGTTGATTTTGACCGCGAAAAAATTACCAGCGCGATTTTCAAGGCGGCCAAGGCGGTGGGCGGTCATGACCGTAATCTGTCCGAGGAGCTGACCGGCAAAGTCCTGGCGCAGATCAATCAGCAGTTTCACGCGCGTTCGATACCGGCGGTCGAGGAAATTCAGGACATCGTCGAGAAAGTCCTCATCAAGGACGGCTATGCCAAGACGGCCAAGGCTTACATTTTGTACCGCGAGCAGCGGGAGCGCAAACGCGACGCGCAGTCTACTTTTGTCGAGGTCAAAAACGCCGTTGACGAATATATGGAAAAAACGGACTGGCGCGTTTTCGAGAACAGCAATTCGGATTTTTCGTTCTCCGGTTTGATGTCGCACATTTCCGGCAAGATTATCGCCAATTACGCCCTGCATGAGATGTATCCCAAATCTATCGCCGACGCGCACCGCAACGGCGCGATTCATATTCACGATTTGAGCCACGCGATTGTCGCCTATTGCTGCGGCTGGTCGCTGAAAAATCTGATCAAAAAAGGTTTCGGCGGTGTGCGGCACAAGATTTGTTCTCTCCCGCCCAAGCATCTCGATGTGGTCGTGATCCAGATGGTGAATTTTCTTGGTTCGCTGCAGATGGAGCACGCTGGCGCGCAGGCTTTCAGCTCGCTAGACACTTTGCTGGCGCCGTTCGTCCGCATGGACGGCCTGAGTTACAAACAAGTCAAGCAACAAATGCAGAAATTTATTTTCTCGCTCAATGTGCCGAGCCGCTGGGGCTGTCAGCCGCCGTTCACCAATGTGACGCTGGACTGGGTTTGTCCGGAAGACATGAGATACGAGCCGGCGATAGTTGGCGGCGAGCCGCAGGATTTTACTTACGGCGACTGCCAAAAAGAAATGGACATGGTCAATAAAGCTTTCATGGAAGTGTATCTCGAGGGCGACGCTGAAGCACGGCCGTTTTTTTACCCGATACCGACTTACAATATCACCAAAGATTTTGCCTGGGACACGGAAAACGCTAATCTGCTTTTTAAGCTGACCGCGAAATACGGCGTGCCTTATTTTCAAAATTTTGTGAATTCCAGTTTGAAGCCCAGCGACGTGCGCTCGATGTGCTGCCGCCTGCAGCTGGACTTGAAAGAATTAAAAAATAAAACCGGCGGCTTGTTCGGCGCTGGCGAGCAGACCGGCTCGGTGGGCGTGGTGACGATTAATCTGCCGCGCCTTGGTTTTACCGCCGAGAACAAAGAGCAGTTCAAAACCAAACTCAGCTCGGTCATGGATTTGGCCAAAGATTCGCTGGAGATAAAACGCGGCGTGGTGGAGACCAATCTTAAAAAAGGCCTCATGCCTTTTACGCGCGCCTATCTCGGCTCGTATGATCAGCATTTCTCGACGATCGGCATCAATGGCATGCACGAGGCGTTGCTCAATTTGCTGGGCAAAGACAAAGGTATCGACAGCCAGGAAGGCAAGGAATTCGCCGTCGAGGTCCTGAATTTCATGCGCGACAAACTGAAACAGTATCAGGAAGAGACCGGCCACCTTTACAATCTCGAAGCCGCGCCTTGTGAGTCCGCGACTTACCGTTTTGCCCTGCGCGACCGCGAGCAGTTTCCGGGCATTATCCAATCCGGCACTCTGGAGTCCCCGTACTACACCAATTCCACGCATTTGCCGGTCAGCGCGACCAGCGATATTTTTGAAGCGCTGGATCATCAGGACGAGCTGCAGGTGCTTTACACGGGCGGCACGGTAGTGCACGGTTTCCTCGGCGAAAACATCGAAGATGCGGAAGTTTGCAAGCGGCTGGTCAAAAAGATCGCCGAGAATTATCGCTTGCCGTATTTTACGGTAACGCCGACTTTCTCGATCTGTCCGGAGCACGGCTATATTTCCGGCACGCATCATGAATGCAATCATGTGCTGGAGACCTATAACCAAAAGCCGGAATTGGTATCGGCGTAAAAACGAGATTACATAGAAAGGAGGGGAGAAGTATGGCAAATAAAGGAAACGGCGTTTGCGGAAAAGCGACCGAAGTGTATTCGCGCATTGTCGGTTATTTTCGTCCGGTGGCCAACTGGAACAAAGGCAAACAGCAGGAATTTGCAGACCGCAAGACCTACGAGGTAAAGGCCGCGTAGTCTGCGAGCTTAAACGCCGCGTGAATACTTTGCCAAAAATTTGAGGCAAAGTGTTCACGAAGCGCTCGATCAGGAGAAATAAAAATGATTTTGTATAGCAAGCCAAATTGCGACAAATGCGACGACATAAAAAAACTTTTGCAGAAACAAAATGTCGTTTTTGAAGAGAGAAGCACTGGCGATCCGGCAGTCAAGGCCGAGGCCATGGCTTTGGTGGCGGACCGCCCCGACGCCGTGCTGCCAATTATTAAATTTGACGACGGACGCGCGGTCAGCAACGACATGGGGCTGTACCGCGAACTGAAAGTGTCCGGCGTTTTAAAGTAGGTAGCTTCATGCCGGTTATCAAAGGACTGCAAAAAACCACGCTGGTTGATTATCCGGGCAAAATTGCCGCCACGATTTTTACGGCTGGCTGTAATTTTCGCTGTGTTTTTTGCCATAACACTTTGCTGGTCAAGAATAACCAGGCGGACGGTTTGCCGCTGATCGATGAGGGCGAGTTGCTGGAATATCTGCGCGGCCGGACGCGGCAGCTTGAGGGCATCTGTATTTCCGGCGGCGAGCCAACTCTGCATGCGGATCTGCCGGAATTTATCCGCAAAATAAAAGAAATTGGCTATGCGGTAAAACTGGACACCAACGGCACCAATCCGGAAATGCTGGAGGAATTGCTGCAGGAAAATTTGCTGGATTATGTGGCGATGGACATCAAAGGCCCGCTGGAATTATATTCGCGGATTGCCAATACTGAAGTGGACACGGCTAAAATCTCGCGCAGTATCGACCTGATCCGGCAGAGCGGTATTCCGTACGAATTTCGCACGACAGTCCTGCCGGCTTTTTTAGATAAAAAAGAATTTGCCAGCATGGCGGATATGCTCAGCGGCGCGGAGTGTTATTATTTGCAGCAGTTTCATGCTGGCGAGCATTTGCTCAATCCGGATTACAGCCAGGCCGGCGCTTACACGTCAGGCCAGTTAAATTTATTTGCGCGCCAGTTTGAACCGTTTGTCAAAAAAGTGGCGGTGCGGGGAGCATAAGATGAAATGTCCTTACTGCGGAACGGATCAGGATAAGGTGATAGAATCGCGCGCCTCAAATGAAGGTGACGTGATCCGCCGCCGGCGCGAGTGCGAGAAATGCGGCGAGCGTTTTACTTCTTATGAGCGCATCGAGCCGCGCGCGACTTTTGTCATCAAAAAAGACGGCCGCCGCGAGCCTTACGACCGCGAGAAAATTAAAAAAGGTTTGTTGCGCGCTGTGGAAAAACGGCCGGTTTCCATGGAAAAGCTCAATCAGGTCATTCAAATAATCGAGAAAAAACTGCCGTACAATAATGAAAACGAAGTATCCACCGATCAGATCGGCCTGCTGGTCATGGAGGAGCTGGAAAAACTCGACGCGGTGGCCTATGTGCGTTTTGCTTCAGTCTACCGCGAGTTCAAAACAGTCAATGAATTTGTGGAAGAGATTAAGACGCTCATAACCTAGACCATCTTTTTTATATAAATCATGGAATAATATGCTGGCACTACAGCAAATGACGTGCCGCTTCCAGTGCTGCCGATAGTGCCGCCGGAGACTGTATGGCTGTGCCCGGCGCTGGCAATGCTGCCGCTAATGCTGTGTTCGTGAGCGGTGCTGTCACTTGCGATGACGCCTGAAACAGAGGCAGTATGCGCATGTGAACCAGTGTCACTTGCTATGGTGATGCCAGTTAAGGAGTTTCCTGTAGTGGCAACTGTGCGATCGTCTTTGGCAACATGAGATGCATCCGGACCGGAACGATGATAAGAAGCTACCGAAGTATAACTATGCGTATGCCCCGGATCGGTGATTGTATGCCCGTGCGCTCCGCCGCTTATTGTCACAGCCAGGGTGCCATTACCATGCGAATGGGTCGCCGAACCGCTAGCGACGGTTAAAGTGCCGTTGCCATGCGAGTGTTCGCCGCCAGTTATTGTTAATTCGCTTAGTGAATGACTGTGCCCGGGCAGATTATCTGTGCTCAAAGTTACCGACCCGCCTCCTGTACCTCCAGCCGAGGCTCCCCCGCCGCAGATAAATTTATCCCGCAAATCTGGCGTCTTGCCGTAAGGCGTGACGCGTCCGTCGCAGATATACCAGCCGCCGCGGCCATCCATCCAACTGCCGTCCATCATTAAAATTGAGCCTGCCGGAAAAAAAGTCAAATCGAGTATGTCGCTAGCCAGCATTGACTTGCCTTGTTGTACTACCATGATAAACCCCCTTTAGTTGATGCTATAAGCCAAATAACATTTATGTAGCTGTCAGCTACCTATAATTATATCGTTGTACGGCTAATTGTCAATATGGTAGCTAATAGCTATAAATAAACATGACTTTTGAGCAATTAAAGCGGATTTACGTGCGCAATCTAAAAAAGTTCCGCAAGCA
>JAITIE010000077.1 GCA_031279615.1 Candidatus Margulisiibacteriota bacterium
TCGCAGAATTTACAGAAGTATCTGGAAGGTACGGCGGCAGATAATGTAACTATTGCCAGAAATGGCGTACCGGTATTGAGGATTGTTATGGATGACGCCTACCATAAAAACAAATTAGCCAAACCGGAAAACAATCCGGTTTCTATATCTCAGCAATTGCTCGGCATAGCGGCAGGTGTCAATATGTCTTTGGAGGAATTAAAGGCTGAGCGTCTGGCTAAATATGAACATACTGCTTGACACAAATATTATTCTGGATGTATTGCTAAAACGTTCTCCGTTTTATATTGAGGCTTTAAAAATTTTTGAATTGGCGGAAGCTGGTAAAATAAATGGCTTTATTTCCGCGACAGCGTTTACCGATATTTATTACCTGGTGCGTAAAGCGGTTGGCAATAACAACACGCAGAAAATCTTGCGTCAGCTTACAACCATTTTCACAATTTTGGCGGTGGCCGAGCCGGAAATTTTGAATGCTCTGGATTTACAATGGAAAGATTTTGAAGACGCGGTACAATATACAACTGCTCTTGGCGCTCAAATGGCTGGCGTCGTCAGCCGCAATAAGCAAGATTATCAGGACAACAAAGTTCAGTTGTATGAGCCGGCGGAATTTCTACAAAAAATCAGAGGATAATCGTCCTGTTACCGCAGACAAATAATCTGTCATTGAGAAAATACCGCACGGCTGCGGACAGGACTTGTCTTTCCAGATCGCGGCCTTTGGTGATGAGGTCGTCCACCGTGTCGCGGTGGGAAATCTGCGCGACATTCTGCTGAATAATCGGCCCCTGATCCAGATCCGCGGTGGCAAAATGCGCCGTCGCGCCGATGATTTTTACGCCGTGCTGATAGGCCTGATGATACGGCCGCGCGCCCTTGAAAGCTGGCAGGAAAGAATGATGAATGTTAATTATTTTCTGCGGATAGGCTTTGATAAACGCCGGACTCAAAATCTGCATATAACGCGCCAGGATTATTAAATCCGTTTTTTTGGCTTTGAGCAGAGCGAGCTGTTTTTTTTCGTCCTGCGGCAGGCAGTAAAACTCCCGGTCAAAAGTCTCAGCGACATAACGCAAATCCTCGTGATTGCTGACAATCGCCGCGATGTCGCAATTTAATTCACCGCTTTTATGGCGCAACAGCAAATCATACAGGCAATGGTCGTACTTAGAAACAAAAATCACCGCGCGCTTTTTCTGATCGGAAAAAGAAACCGCAATGTCGCCGAATTTTTTTAAAGCGGGATAAATTTTTTCCCGAGGCAGTTTGAAACCCGCTAAATCCCATTCCAGCCGCATGAAAAAACGTTTGGCCGCCGGATCAGTGTATTGATCGAGATTGACTATATTGCCGTTATTGCGCGCAATAAAATTTGTCACGGCAGCGACAATGCCGCGGCAATCTTTGCAGGTCAATCTAAGCACGGCCTTCACAGCAGTTGCTCCAGACCGTAAATCAGGCCAACCCGGCCGGTAATTTTTTTGCAGGCCAGAAGCACGCCGGGCATGAAAGATTCTCTGTTGATAGTCTCATGGCGTAAAATTAACCTCTGCCCTTGCGCGCCGAGCATGACTTCTTGTGTCGCCACAAAGCCGGGCAGACGCACGGCGTGAATACGCACATTGCCGAGTTTCGCGCCCTGCGAACGTTCGGCCAAAAACTCTTTACTCTCCACGACCGGCGGCGCGGTGCCGCCGACAGTTTCATTTATTAACTGGGCAGTCTTAATCGCCGTGCCGGACGGCGCGTCAGCTTTGTGGTCATGATGATACTCCACTATCTCCACACTGGGCATATATTTAGCGGCCTGCGCGGCAAACCGCATCATCAGCACCGCGCCAATAGCAAAATTAGGCGCGATCAGCACGCCGCGCTTGAGTTTTTTGCTCTCCGCGTCGATTATTTTTAAGTCTTCTTCCGTAAAACCGGTCGTGCCAACCACGGCCTGCGCGCCGTTATTGATAATAGCGCGGACATTTGCCATGCGCGCGGACGGATGCGTGAAATCCACGACGATTTGCGCGGCAGATTTTTTTATCACTCCCGCCAAATCATCGCCGGCGTCGGTCTGACCAGCCAATTCCAGTTCCGCGTCAGCCCGCACCGCGGCGGCAGCCGTTTGCCCCATTTTGCCTTTGGCGCCATTGACGAGGATTTTTAGCATCAGCGTTTTTTCCTTTTTTGCTTGACAGTATGTTTGAATTTTACCAGAGCCAAATTTATTTCAAAACTGGTTTCCGTGCCGGCAATTTGCAAATTATTATCTAATATATCGGCAAAAATTTCGCCGCTTTTTTGCATCAGTGATTTTTGTCTGGATTTATCCGATGTTTCGGACAATTCGGACACTGACCGCGACAATTCACGCAACTTTACAAAAGTTTCGACAATAGCAATGGTTGTTTTTGCGGCTCTAGGACTTTTCAATATAGTGGCCAGCATGTACAGGCCTTTTTCGGTAAAAACATTCGCATTATATTTGGAATATTTTCCACGGCCTTTTTCTAAGGTCGAAAGTTTCGACCTTAGAGGCTGCATCTCTGTATCTGTCAAACCCCAAACATAACCCTGCGGAAATTTATCAGGATTATTCTTAAGCGCTTCATTGACACGCTTGGTTTCCACTCCGTACAATTCCGCAACGTCGCTGTCCAAAAGCACATTTTGCCCGCGGACAGTTATAATTTTTTTCTCCACGTCAGCATACGGCACAACATTGCTCATGAAATTATTATAACATAGTAATTAAACCAAATAATTTCAGGAGAGTGTAAATCAAACCGTTTTAGCCGCCTAATTTGGGCGTTTGCCTGTCATACGCCAATCGCACACCGGGCGGCAAAGTTTTAATATTGCCAATTAAAGCATTACTTTGTTACATCATTACTGCAAAACAACGCCATTAATAAAGCAATAAACCAAGTAACACCAAAACATAGCAAACCCACCCAGGTTAATATA
>JAITIE010000018.1 GCA_031279615.1 Candidatus Margulisiibacteriota bacterium
CCAAAGACTTTTAAGACACGCCCTTCGCCAAATGTATCGTGCAGGACAGTATCGCCAGCGGTGTAATTTGGAATAGTATTTGCTGTCGCAGCCGCCGGTCTGCTCGCGCGCGGGTAAAAAAGACGCGCGGAGGTTTCTTTTTTGTCCAAAAGCTCGGCGGGAATTTCCGCGACAAAGCGCGAGATTTCGTTGTAATGAGTTTCACCGGCCTGCGAGCGGATGCGCGCGGCGGAGAGAAAAAGCCGCTCCTGCGCGCGGGTGATCGCCACATAACAAAGCCGGCGCTCTTCTTCCAGCTGGGTTGTTTCAATCAACGAGCGGAGATGCGGCAGGACGTTTTCTTCCAGACCGGTCAAAAACACCACCGGAAATTCCAGACCCTTGGCGCTGTGAATAGTCATCAGGGTTACCGCGTCGCCGCTTGCGGTTTTGGTATTATCCGCGTCGGTCATCAGGCTGAGCTGTTCCAAAAATTCCGCCAGAGCCTGCCGGCCGCTGGACCCGGCGGAAGTGTACTCGCGGGCGATGCTGACTAATTCCAAAACGTTTTCCAGCCGTTCAAAATCAGACTCGTCTGTCGACGCAGACAGCAGTTCATAACAGCCGGATTTACGGATAACCGCCTCGATAAATTCCGGCAGCGGCAGGTCGAGATTTTGCAGTTCTTGAATTAATTTCTTAAATGTTAACGTGGCGTGCGCGGCGCGTTTGTTTAAATCCGCTGTTTCCGTGCCGAGCGTTTCAAATAAACCGGCGCCGGTTTGCGCGGCCAGCTGCGCGTATTTGGCGATAGTTTTATCGCCGATGCCGCGCGGCGGCACATTGATAATGCGCTGTAAAGACACGCTGTCCTGCGGGTTTACGATCAGCCGTAGATACGCCAAAATATCCTTAACTTCTCTGCGCGCGTAAAAACGCACGCCGCCGATCAGCCGGTAAGGAATTTGCCGCTTGTTAAAAATGTCTTCAAAAACGCGCGACTGAGCGTTGATGCGGTAAAACACTGCAAAATCATTCAGACTGTGCCGCGCGCGCAGTTTTTCCACCAGCTCCGCCACGTAAACGGCCTCTTCAGTTTCCGAGCCAGTCAGGGCAAAACTGCATTTTTCGCCGCCGAGTTTGTCAGTCCAGAGATTTTTTTCTTTGCGCAGGAAATTGTTTTTGATAACCGCGTTAGCGGCGTTGAGTATATTAGCTGTCGAGCGGTAATTTTGCTCCAGCAAAACAGTTTGGGCCCGGGGGTAATCGCGTTCAAAATTCAAAATATTGGTGATGTCCGCGCCGCGCCAGGAATAAATATTTTGGTCACTGTCGCCGACGACGCAAATATTTTGCCGTTTGGCGGCCAATAATTGAATAAGCGTGTACTGCGCGCGGTTAGTGTCCTGATATTCATCGACTAAAATATACTCAAATTGTTCTTGATAGCGCGCCAAAATCTCGGAATTTTTTTGCAGTAATTCAATAGTTAAAAGCAGCATGTCGTCAAAATCCACAGCGTTATTTTGACGCAAAATGTCCTGATATTGCTGGTAGATTTTAGCGATTATTTCCTGCGTATCATATTGCGCGCCAGCGGCGTATTCCTGCGGCGACAGCATTTTATTTTTAGCCTGGCCGAGCTGATACAGAACTTTGGCCGGAGTAATTTTTTTATTTTCGCCCAGTCCCTGCGCGCGCAGAATATTTTTGATGACAGCCGTCTGGTCAGCGTCGTCATAAATGACGTAATTATTATTGTAGCCGGGCAATAAATGAATATGCCGGCGCAGTATCTTGCCGCAGATATGGTGAAACGTGCCGATCCAGGGCAGTTTGGCGCCGACCCGCGTTTCCATTTCCCGCGCGGCTTTATTGGTGAAAGTTACGGCCAGGATGCGTTCAGGAAAAATATTTTTTTCGGCCAGCAAGTATTTAATCCGTGTGGTCAGGACGCGTGTTTTGCCGCTGCCCGCGCCGGCGATAATCATGAGCGGGCCTTCGGTGTGCAGCACGGCTTCTTTTTGTTTGGCGTTCAAAATTTCCAGCATGGAGCGCGATATTAGCATTTTTTGCGGTGATTATAAAATTGTGCCGGCCAGACTTGGCATTTTTCTTGCGGTATTACCTATATATGACTTGGCAAAAATCTTGGAAGTTTTTACAAAGACTTACGTCGCGCACTGTGTGCGCTCGTAGGCGTCACTTCACGACGCTAACGCTTGTGAAGTTCCGCAGGCAAAAATCTTGGAAGTTTTTACAAAGACTTACGTCGGCCGCTTTGCGGCCTTGTAGGCGTCACTTCACGGCGCTAACGCTTGTGAAGTTCCGCGGGCAAAAATCTTGGAGATTTTTTGTAAAAGGAAAAGAAGCTGAGCTTTCAAGGTTCCATTTTGGAACCTTGAAAAAAGGGAGAGGCTCCAAAGCGATAAATGAAATTCTCAACCCGGTTGTGCCTGAGCCGCCGAAAAAGAAATATGGCTTTTTAGCGGACAGGGAGAATTAAGCATGCGCATTATTTTGGCGTCCTTATTTTACTTTGCCGGTGTTTTTTTGGCGGCTTGCTTTAATCTTTACGCAGTTTTGTTTTTGGCTGGATTGGGATTTTTCTGCTGGTGGAAAAAATACTGGCGCTGGTTTTTTCTCCTGTTTTTAGTTTTAGGCCTGACGCGCACGGCCTGCCATCAAGCGGCTCTGGCGGCCAAACTTGCCGCGGCTGAAAACTGGCGTCCCGAACAGCTCAAGCTGCGCGTTGTTTCGGACATTCAGTATAAAGAAGACACCGCGGTTTTTACGGCCAGAGCAAACGGTTACAAAATAATGGCGCGTCTGCGCGGCGCGGAAAATCTGCGTTATGGCGACGAGCTTACTTTGTCTAAATTTCGTTTGTTCCCGCTGCGTCTCAAACACAATTTTTTTATCACCGGCTATGACGATTATCTGTATGCGCACGGCTACTCTCTGCGTTTTCAGGCCGATGCGCGCGATATTACGGCGCGTCAGGCGCGGCGGTCATTGTTTGGCCTGGCTATAGATTGCAAAAACAAATTTGTGCAAGTCCAAAAACAGACTTTGCCGGAAGAGCAGGCGCGAATAATGTGCACGTTTTTATTCGGCGCGGCGTCCTCGGCGCTCGACAGCGAGACTACAGCGGAATACCGCCGCGCCGGTGTGATTCACCTGCTGGTCGTTTCGGGAATGCATATCACGCTGTTCGTGGCGTTATTGCAAAGTTTGAGCGGCTGTTTGCGTTTGCGGCCCTGGCCGTCTTTCTGGCTGATCACGCTGGTCAATGTCTTGTTTATCTTTGCGGTGGGCGCCGGGCCTTCCGTAGGCCGCGCCGGACTGATGGCGGAGATTGCTTTGCTGGGGCGGACAGTTCAGCGGCGCACGGACGCTTACAATACGCTGACGCTTTCCGGTTTGGGCTTGTGTCTCGGGGACCCCTTGCTGATTTTTGATGTCGGTTTTCAGCTGTCCTTTGCCGCGACTTTTTCTTTGTTGTTTCTCGTGCCGGTCTTGACCGAACGCTTAAATTTCCTGCCGCGTTTTCTCCGCGATCTGACGGCTGTGTCCACCGCGCCGCTGCTGCTGACCACGCCGCTGTGCGTTTATTATTTCGGCGGCGTTTCGCTGGGCGCTTTGTTTTTGAATATGCTGGTGCTGCCGTGGGTGGAGACGCTGACTTATATAGGTTTTGTTTCTTCATTTATCGGCCTATTCTCCCTGCCGCTGGCGACGCTTTTGAACACGGTGAGTTACGGGCTTTTTGTTTTTCTAGACTGGCTGGTCAATATTTTTGCGCGCACTTATATTGACCTGCCGCAAATCCCGCTGGCGTTGCTGTTTCTGGCTGCAGGCTGGTCTTTTGTTTTGGCGCTGCGTCCGCGCTGGCTCGGCAAATACACGCTGATTTTGAGCCTGTTTGTTTTAGGCTGGTGCTGGTATCCTGGACCGCATAATCTACGCATTATTTTTCTCAATGTTGGGCAGGGTGACTGTATTGTCGTGACGCGGCGCAGGAAAGCGCTGGTCATTGACTGCGGTTCGGAATCCGGCGGCGCGGCTGGTGAGACACTCCAGCAGACATTGCTGAAACTCGGCGTCGGTCAGCCGGATGTTTTGCTGACACACGCGCATGCTGACCACTACAACGGCTTGCTGGAACTGCCGCGGATTAACACGCTGGTCTTGCCGGACAGCACACCGGAGTGGCTGGCGGAAAAACTAACAGACAAAGCCAAATACTTAAATGGCAAACTGCTTTTTGTGGAAATACACCGCGCCGCGCAAATTGACGAGAAAAATGAAAATAATAATTCTATTTTGGCTGTCCTGACGCAGGGAGATTTTCGCGCGTTATTTACCGGCGATGCCGAGGCTGCGGCAGAGGAAAATTTTTTGGATATTTTGCCGGAAGCGGATTTGCTCAAGGCCGGACATCACGGCAGTAAAACTTCTTCCAGCGCGGAATTTTTGGCGATGGTGAAACCGGATAACACGGTCATCTCCTGCGGCGCTGGCAACAAATACCGCCACCCCAATAAAGAGGCTCTGGACAGATTAAGTGTCTGGGGCAATATTTGGCGCACGGATACTGACGGCGCGGTCATGGCGACGATTTATCCGCGG
>JAITIE010000060.1 GCA_031279615.1 Candidatus Margulisiibacteriota bacterium
TTTAAAACAAAGAACGCTGTTCCATTTCCCCCGGATACGTAAATGACTGGCGGTGCGCGGGGGAACGGCCGTATTGGCGCAGGGCGGAAATATGCCAGTCCGTGCCGTAGCCTTTGTTCTCCGCGAAATTATACTGCGGATATTCCTCGTGCAGTTTTAACATCAGCCGGTCGCGCGTGACTTTGGCGACGATAGACGCGGCGGAGATTTCTTTTATTTTGGCGTCGCCTTTGACGATAGCTTTTTGCGGGATTTTTAAATTGGGGATTATTTTATTCCCATCAACCAGACACATTTCCACCGCGGTTTTTTCCCGCAAAGCGGCGACCGCGCGGCGCATCGCCAAAAAAGTTGCCTGCAAAATATTCAGCCGGTCTATTTCGACATGGTCAGCCTGCCCGACGCCGTACAAATAATGCGCGGTAATGAACACGTGCATTTCCTCGCGTTGTTTCTCCGAAAGTTTTTTGGAATCTTTTATCAGCGGCGGTATGTCCTGCCCCGCCGGTATGAGCACAGCGGCGGCTACCACCGGCCCGGCCAAAGGCCCGCGTCCGGCCTCATCTATACCGGCAGTCAGCATAATTGTCTGCTCGGGCTGCGCGGACGGTTGCTGACCATGCGCCAAAATGTTTAATCGTTGGAAACCAGCACTTTTTTCAGCAGGTCGATTTCTTCCAGAACTTTGCCGGTGCCGTAGGCTACGGAAGACAGCGGGTCATCGACAACATACACGGACAATTCTGTTTCCTGCGCGATATATCTGTCCAGACCGCGCAGCAAACCGCCGCCGCCGGCCAGCACCACGCCGCGGTCCATAATATCCGCCGCGAGTTCCGGCGGGGTTTTTTCCAGCGTCATGCGTATCGCGTCGACCACCGTATTGACCGGCTCGATCAGCGCGTCGCGCACTTCAGCGGTGCTGATCGTAAAAGTCCGCGGCAAGCCGGTTACGAGGTCACGGCCGCGCACTTCCATAGTAGTTTCGTTTTCGGCGGTTGGATAAACCGAGCCCATGGCGATCTTGATCTCTTCAGCCGAACGCTCGCCGATCAGCAGATTGTAATTTTTGCGGCATTGATTGACGATGGCTTCGTCCAGCTCGTCACCGGCTACGCGAATAGACTTGGCGATAACAATGCCGCCCAGCGCAATCACCGCCACTTCGGTGGTGCCGCCGCCGATATCGACGATCATGCTGCCAAATGGTTCGGAGATCGGCAGGTTGGCGCCGATCGCCGCGGCCATCGGCTCTTCAATAAGGTACGCCTCGCGCGCGCCCGCGTTCATCGCCGCGTCCAGCACCGCGCGTCTTTCCACACCGGTAATGCCCGACGGCACGCCGACCACAATCCGCGGACGAAACTGCATGAACGCTTTGTTGTTCAGGATTTTTTTGATGAAATGCCGCAACATCACTTCGGTCACTTCAAAATCCGCGATGACGCCGTCACGCATCGGGCGGATAGCCACAATATTGCCGGGCGTGCGGCCAAGCATTCTTTTGGCCTCATTGCCGAGCGCCAGCACTTTATTGGACGATTTGTCCAGCGCCACGACCGACGGCTCGCGCAGGACGATGCCCTCGCCCCGCGCAAAAACCACCGTGTTGGCCGTGCCCAGATCGATGCCCAAGTCGCGCGAGTATTTGCCGAGGAATTTATCCAGGAATGACATTTTGTGCTCCTTTGTTGACCTAAATTTGTCCTAGCATATCAATCAAATCGGTTACGGGCAAGCCCATTACATTGTAGTAACAACCCTTGATTTTTTGCACGAATAATCCCCGCGTTTCCTGAATGCCGTAGCCGCCAGCTTTGTCGTAAGGCGTTGGCGTTTTAATATATGCGGCAATCTCGGCGGCGGAAATTTTACGGAAATAAACATCCGTGGCGGCCACGCGGGTTTTGCGCAATATTTGCCCACGTTTTTGGTATTTGAGGGCGAGACAACTGTACACGGTATGTTTGCGTCCGGATAACATTTGCAAAAAAGCGCGGGCTTGGCGGGGATTGCGCGGTTTGCCCAAAACTTTGCTGCGGCAAACCACAATAGTGTCACAGGCGATGATTATTTGCTCCGGCGTGAAAAGCACGGCGTCGGCTTTGGCCAGCGCGGTTTGGAGCAATTCTTTTTTGCGGAATTTTGCGCTGAATTGTTCGGAGATTTTTGGCGTAAAAACTTTAAAAGACAACCCCAGACTTTTCAGCAAAATTTTCCGGCGCGGCGAACCGGAAGCCAGCACGATTTGTTTACGATGCCAAGCGGTGTTATCCACCTATTTTATGGAAATGAACGCGTTGTAGCCGTATTCGGTGGCTTTGGTCATCAGCGAAGTGGCCAGCGCTTTGGATTTGAACGCGCCGATCTGCAGGCGGTATTTGCCGTCCGCGGTGTACATGTATACCGGAAAACCATCCGCGCGAATATTTTCGGCCACGTCCTGCGCTTCCTGCTTGGTGTCAAAACTGCCGACGACCACGCGGTACATAGCGCCGATTGTCGCGGCGGGCTGCTGCGGTCTAGCCGCGGGTTTTGCGGCGGGCTTTGGCGGCGGAGCTTCGATAGGCTTGGGTGGCGCGGCCGGCGTGTATTGAATTTCCGGCGGCACAATAGTCTGCGGCACCGGCGGCTTGGCGTAAGATGTAAACGCTTTTTCGTCTTTGACAATATCCTGACTATTCATCAAAGTGTTTTTAAGCCGTTTGAGTTTATTAATGCCTTTGGTCACGGAAAACGACGAGGTTCTGCTGGGCAGTAAAAACTGCGCGCCGACGAGATAGCTCAGCCAAAAACTGCCGAGCACGACCACCGCGCAGATCACTACAAATAATAGATTTTTCAAACAGCCAGCATTTTGTTCGGCTTTCATAATGTCATTTAATTCCCGGCTCTCTTCATCAAATACGGAATTGATGCGGGCGGCTGGCGCGCCGGGCATAGGCGGCGCTGGTTGAACAGGCTGCTGGTAGGCCGGCTGTGGCGGAGGGTAAAAAAACTGATTTTGACTTATCGGCGGGGTTGGTGGAGCAGGGGGCGGCGGCGGAGCTTGCACGTAAACAGGCGCCGGCTGTGGCTGGATTGGCTGCTGGTAAACTGGCGGTGGCTGTTGCTGCGCAGGCGGCGGTTGAGGCGGCGCATAGGGCTTTGCCTGCTGCTCCGGCGCGGGATAACCCGACGTCTGTCCGTTAAACTCAGGAATTTGACTCTCCAGATTAGTACCGAACTCGTCGGTATACTCGTCGAGCACCTTAAACCCCCCGCTAAAATTGTTTTTATTCTAGCACAAGCGGCGCAGAAAAGACAATCTATAATGAGGTAATTCTGAAAAAATTTGTCATTATGCGCTTTTTCCTTTAAAATGCCTCTCGGCACGGGCGCGTATAGCTCAGGTGGTTAGAGTGCTTGCTTGACATGCAAGAGGTCTGTGGTTCGAGTCCACATACGCGTACTCTGCGCCGGTTGCGCAGAG
>JAITIE010000097.1 GCA_031279615.1 Candidatus Margulisiibacteriota bacterium
ATTGAAAACCGGCACGATGACATCGATCATGGCGTTTAAGTATATCATGTTATAATTAGCGTATGTTCTGGCTCGGCGGCTTTCTTGGCGCTATCTTTTTGTATTTGGCAATTCAAAAAATCCAGTTCAACTACAGGCTGCGCCGACCGCAGGATTACACCGCAAAACTTTTTTACCGGAGATTTCACCGCCGCATTGATTGGGATAAGCCGCGCGATTTCAACGAAAAAATCCACTGGCTGAAATTTTACTCTGACACCTCGCGCTGGCCGGAGCTGGCCGATAAATACCGCGCGCGCCAGTACGTGCGGAGCAAGGGTCTGGGGCATACGCTCAACAAACTGTACGCGGTCTATGCCGCGCCGCAAGAAATCGACCTGTCCGCCCTGCCGCGCTCTTTTGTGCTCAAAGCCAATAACGGCAGCGGGGATATTTTACTCGTGCCGGACAAGACCAAGCTCACGCGCGGCAAGATTTTGCGGCATTTTGGCCGGCGCAGGCCTTTCGGTGTGGACACTGCCGAGCCGCATTACTTAAAAATACCGCCGAAAATCATCGCCGAGAAATTATTGCGGGAAGACAGCGGCCAATCGGCCTCGCTGATCGATTACAAATTTTTCTGTTTTCATGGCGAGCCAAAATACGTTTACGTCTGCTGGGACCGCGATGAGCGCAAAGTCGACCACCGGCGCGAAACCTATGACAGCCGCTGGCGTCTGGTTAAAAACGCCTATCCCTCCACCGGCCGTTACCACAGCCGCGGTCTGCCCCGGCCAAAGTCATTTGCCCAGATGAAAAAAATGTGCCGGACGCTGGCCAAAGGCTTTCCTTTCGTGCGCGTGGACTGGTATGAAGTCGGCGGGCGGCCAATTTTCGGCGAAATGACTTTCACGCCTGCCGCCGGTTTTATTGATTATTACACGCCGGATTTTCTCCGCACGCTGGGGCGGCAAATTAAAATTTGACTTCCCTAATTCGTAATTTCCTGTATAATAAAAACCTATGGGGAGAAAATTCTTTTTAATTCTGGGCGTCATCGCCGCGACTTTATTTTCCGCCGAAGGAGAAAAAATTATGACCGCCAATCCAGTGGTTGCTCTGAAAACCAGCGAGGGAGTTATTAAAATAGAATTATATCCCGACAAGGCGCCGCTAACGGTGCAGAATTTTTTGACTTATGTCAATGACGGTTTTTACAACGGTACAATTTTTCACCGCGTGATACCAAATTTCATGATACAGGGCGGCGGATTTGAAACCGGCCTGGCGCAGAAAGAAACCAAAGACCCTATCGTCAATGAAGCGGGCAACGGCCTGTCCAACAAGCGCGGGACTATCGCCATGGCGCGTACCAATGTGGTGGACAGCGCGACCGCGCAGTTTTTTATCAATGTGGCGGACAATGTTTTTCTCGACCACACCGACGACACGCCGCGCGGCTTCGGTTACTGCGTGTTCGGCAAGGTGATTGAAGGCTTGGACGTTGCGGACAAAATCGTCAATGTGCCGCGCGGCAATTTCGGTCATCATCAAGACGTGCCCAAAGAAGATATTGTGATTATTTCCGCGGCCGTAGAGAAACCGGCGCAGTAAAATCTACCGCGGCCGCCAGCGATAAGCGGCTTTGCGCAGTCTATCCATAATTGCTAAACCGATTCCCGTCTCCGGCGCTGGCTCGGCCACGATGCAGTCGATCTCCGCGTCTTCCATTTTATGCAGCGCGCCGAATAAATTCGCCGCGGCCTCGCGCAAATCGCCCGTCGGTGAAAGTATTTCGGCCAGTTTGTAGCCGCCAATATTTGCGCCGCGCAGAGAGATTATTCCGGCGCGGGATTTGTCTATCTCTTTTTGCCCCGCAAAATACAGCGGTTTGGCCGGACTATAATGCGCTTTCAATAAACCGGGCGCGGCCAGACCGGCGTCAACGGCGGCATGGCCGGAAGCCGGCAGGATTTTTTCTAAATCCTCTCTGGTAATCACGCCCTGCCGCAAAATCGTAAAACCGTCCTCTTGCAAAGAAATCACCGTCGACTCAATGCCGATTTTGGCCGCGCCGCCGTCGAGCACACATTCCAGCTCCGGCAATTGCTTGCGGACATGCTCGGCGGTGGTCGGACTCAAGCGGCCAAATTTATTGGCGCTCGGCGCGGCGAGCGGACAGCTGGACTGCCGGATTAATTCCAGCGCGACAGGATTGTCCGGCATGCGCAGAGCGACCGTTGAGAGTCCGGCGGTGACAATATCGGGAATCAACGTATTTTTCGGCAGGACTATGGTCAGCGGCCCCGGCCAAAATTTTTCCGTCAGCCACTGCACATAAGTCCTCTGCAGTGGCAGCATACATTGCGAATCCACAATGTACTCAAAAACCTGCGCGGGTTCAGCGACATGCACGATCAGCGGATCAAAGCTCGGCCGCTCTTTCAGCTCAAAAATTTTGGCCACCGCTTTGGCTTCGAGAGCGTTGGCGCCCAAACCGTACACCGTCTCCGTCGGAAAAGCGACCACCCCGCCGCTTCTGATAATCTCCGCCGCGCGTTTTATTTCCATAAAATCACCATAACACGAATTTTAGCCTTTTGGTATGATAGCCGAATTATGACGCCGTCGACTAAATACGTTCAAATGACTACCGCGCCGGTCGGGCGTCTGGTCTGCCGTCTGGCCGCGCCTACCGTGGTCATCATGCTGACGTCGGCGCTGTACAATATGGCCGACACTTTTTTCGTCAGCTCGCTGGGCACGGAAGCGGCCGCGGCGCTGGGCGTGGCGTTTCCGTTCATGGCGATTATTCAGGCTGTCGGTTTTTTCTTTGGCAACGGCGCGGGCAATTATCTGGCCAGAGCTTTGGGCGCTCAACGCGGCGGCGACGCTGTCAAAATGGCTTCCACCAGTTTTTTTACCGCGTTTGTCTTTGGTCTGGGTCTGGCCGCGCTTGGACTGATTTTTTTAACGCCACTGGCGCGTTTGCTGGGCGCCACGCCGACACTGCTGACCGGCGCCGTGGAATACTTGCGTTACATTTTGCTGGCGGCGCCGTTTATGATCTGCGCGTTTATGCTCAATAATTGCCTGCGTTTTCAAGGCAACGCGTTCTGGAGCATGATCGGCATGGTCAGCGGAGCGGCGCTGAATGTCGCGCTGGATCCTTTGTTTATTTTTGGTTTTAACTGGGGATTGTCCGGAGCGGCGCTGGCCACCCTGCTCAGCCAGATCGTCAGCTTCTTAATCCTGCTGCTGTTAAGCAACGGCGTGAAAACCAATGTGTCGATCTCGCCGCGCAATTTCGCGCCGAGTCTGGAGCTCTACCGCGAGCTATGGCGCGGCGGACTGCCTTCCCTGCTGCGCCAGTCCCTGCTGTGCCTCTCCACAATCATGATTAACCATGCGGCCGGCGCGTTTGGCGATGCGGTAATCGCCGGCATCTCTATAGTCATGCGGATTGTTCAAACGCTCTCCGCGGCGATTATCGGCATCGGACAGGGGTTGCAGCCGGTTTGCGGTTTCAATTACGGCGCCGGACTATATGAACGCGTCCGGCAGGCGCACCGGTTTTGCGTGAAGCTTACTTTGTCCATACTGTCCGCGCTGAGCCTGATTTGCCTGCTGTGGGCGCCGCAAATCGTCGCGCTTTTCCGCACCGGCGATCCGGAAGTGGTTGCTGTCGGCGCCTGGGCTTTGCGCCTGCAGGCTTTGAGCCTGCCGCTGGCTGGCCGGACAATTATTGATAATCTCTTTTTACAGACTATTGGCCGTTCTACGGCGGCTTCCTGGGTGGCTCTGTCCAGACAGGGTTTGTTTTTACTGCCGCTTTTAATAATTTTCACGCGGCTCTTTGGCGTCCTGGGCGTTCAGCTCTGTGTGCCGGTCGCGGACAGCGCCGCGTTTCTGCTGGC
>JAITIE010000119.1 GCA_031279615.1 Candidatus Margulisiibacteriota bacterium
GCCGCGATAAGTATGACCGTTTGTCCGGGCAAATATTCAGCCAGCGCGGACAGATCGTCGCGGCGCAATATTTCAATATAATTCACTGAAGTTTCCGGCGCGGCTTGCAATGTCCGCCAGATCGCCAGTCTGACTTCGTCCAAACTTTTGCCCTGCCGCAAAAGCTCCGCGCCCAGCTCCAGACTGAGGCGCAATACCGGAGCGCGCCGCCTCTGCTCCGGCGACAAATATTTATTGCGCGAGGACATAGCCAATCCGTCCGGTTCGCGCACGATCGGACAGGCGGCTATTTCGACCGGATAATTTTCCGTCTCAACCATCTTTTGAATAATCCGCCACTGCTGATAATCTTTCTTGCCGAAAAAAGCCTTGTCGGGCCGCGCCAGGTCGAAGAGCCGCGCGACGACAGTCACTACCCCGTCAAAATGTCCCGGGCGCGACACGCCGCAGGCCACGGCAGACAGCTTCTCGTCCGCGCGCAACTGCCGCGCCGGCTTATCCGGCGGATACACTTCGTCCACACTAGGCGCAAATAAAATATCGGCGCGCGCGGCAGACAGCAGTTTTTCGTCTCGCGGCAGGTCGCGCGGGTACCGGGCATAATCTTCATGCGGAGCAAATTGTTTAGGATTAATAAAAATTGAAACGACCGTAATATCGCACGCGGCTTTGGCCTGCTCGACCAAGGCCAGATGTCCGGCATGCAGACAGCCCATAGTCGGCACGAAACCTATGCTCTGGCCGTCTTTTTTTAGTTCGGAAATTTTGGCGGCGATCTCCGCCGCGGTTTTGACGACCAGCATTTACGGCAAAAATCGCACTATCGCCCAAAAAACCACTGCTAAAATCACGGCCAGAATTTTTAATTGCAGATTATTAGTTACTATTTTCAGCATTTTCTTTTTCCTTATTTTCTTTTTCGCGCTGGCTCTTTTTTTCTTCTTCTTTTTTCTTGATATCACACATTATACATAATTTCTGCGCCTCGCCGGTAGATTTATTTTTGCGCTCGACCAGAAACGCGCCGCAAACCGGACAATTTTCCTTGAGCGGCTTGTCATTGCAGGTAAACGTGCATTCCGGATAGCCGGTGCAGCCGTAAAAAACCTTGCCCTTGAAACGCCCTTTGCTGCCCTTGCGCTCGACGATCTCGCCGCCGCACAGCGGACAATGCACATCTTCGATTATTTTTGGTATCGATTTGGTGTTGCGGCATTCGGGAAATCCCGTGCAGGCGATGAAGTCGCCAAAACGGCCGGATTTAATGACCATCGGCTTGCCGCATTTTTCACAAATCTCGTCGGTCGGCCGGTCTTTGATGCGCATATCTTCCATTTTTTCCTCCGCCAGCGTCAAATCCTGCTCAAACGGCGTGTAAAAAGCGCCGAGCATTTTTTGCCAGTCCTGCTGGCCGTCCTCCACCTCGTCAAGCTCCTGCTCCATGCCCGCCGTAAATCCCGCGTCGACGATTTTCGGAAAATGCCGGCGCATTTGTTTGTCCACGGTGACGCCCAGCTCGGTCGGCGCCAGGGACATGCCCTGCTTGTCCACGTAAGCGCGGGTCTGCAAAGTGCCGATGATCAGCGCGTAAGTGGCGGGGCGGCCAATGCCCAGCTCCTCCATTGTTTTGACCAGCGACGCCTCGGTGTAACGCGCCGGCGGCTGGGTAAAACATTGCTGCGTGTCAACCGCGTTTACCGGCAAGACCTCGCCCTCGCTCATTTCCGGCAAAAGCGCGGCTTCCTCGCCGGCATTTTTGTCCTCGTCCAGCCCGTATACTTTTAAAAATCCCTGTTCTTTAATGACCGAACCGGTCGCTTTCAGCAAATAATCTCCAGCCTGTATTTCAATCGAGGTTTGATCGTAAACAGCCGGTATCATTTGCGAGGCCGTAAAACGCCGCCAGATCAACGTGTAAAGTTTCAACTGGTCCGGCGTCAAATACTGCGCCAGCAACTCCGGAGTCCGCGCCACAGCGGTCGGGCGTATAGACTCGTGCGCGTCCTGCGCGGACTTGCTTTGTTTGTAAACATTGGGTTTTTCCGGCAAAAACCCCGCGCCAAAACCGCCGCGAATAAAATCCCGCACTTCGGCCAGCGCCTGCTCGGCTACGCGTGTCGAGTCCGTGCGCATGTAAGTAATTAAACCGGTCTGGCCGTCGCCGACATCCACGCCCTCGTACAGTGTCTGCGCGACCAGCATAGTCCGGCGCGTGTTAAAACCCAGTTTATTCGCGGCCTCTTGCTGCAACGTGCTGGTAATGAACGGCGCTTTCGGATTTTTGCGCCGCTCGCTGCGTTTGATATTGGCGACTCTCGACTCGCTGGACAGAATAACCTGCTTGATTTTTTCCGCTTCCGCCGCGTTGGGCACGATAAAATCCTGAACCTTCGCAACAGTATTAAAAACTTTGGCCTTGAAAACCGTACCCTTTTGATACCGCGCTTCGATATTCCAGTATTCCTGCGGCACAAATTTTTTGATCAGCTCCTCACGCTCGCAAATGAGATGCATGGCGGCGGACTGCACGCGCCCCGCGGAAAGCCGCGGCTTTACTTTTTTCCAGAGCAGCGGCGAGATTTTGTAGCCGACCAGTCTGTCCAGTAATCTCCGCGCCTGCTGGGCGTTGACGCGGTTCATGTCGATAGTCCGCGCTTTTTGAAAAGAGGACAGCACGGCGTTTTTAGTAATCTCGTTAAACTCGATGCGCTCAAATTTTTCCGGCGGCAGATTGAGCGCCTGCACCAGATGCCAGGCTATCGACTCGCCCTCGCGGTCCGGGTCAGGCGCCAGAAAAACTTTTTCGGCTTTGGCGGCGTGCTGTTTTAATTCTTTCAGCAGGGCATTTTTGCCTTTGATGACACAGTAACTCGGTTCAAAATTGTGCTCAATATCAATGGCCAGACGGCTTTTGGGCAGATTGCGCAAATGCCCCATTGACGCCACGACTTTGTAATCCTTGCCTAGATATTTTTCCAGAGTTTTAGACTTGGCTGGCGACTCGACGATCACCAGATATTTGTACGCCATACGCTGACCCCCGCGTATACTCTATAGGGAGTTTCCGCCGCTTGTCAAGTTACGCGGCTTTAAGCGGTCAGTCGCGCGTAATACTCTTCCAGTCTAGCGGCCTGTTTGGGCATATTGAATTGCTCCTCGACCAAACGCCGTCCGTATTCCGCATACTCCGGCCAGCGTTCCGGCGCGGAAAGCAGTTTAACCATATTGGCCGCCAGCGCGTCCGTGTCTTTTTCCGGAGCGAGCAGGCCGTTTTTTCCTTCGTGCACTATTTCCGGTATGCCGGAATGATACGTGGACAACAGCGGCCGCCCGATCGCCGCCGCTTCAATCAGCACTGTGGGCAGCCCTTCGCTGTCACCGTTGCGCGCCGTGACGGAAGGCGACATAAAAATATGGCATTTTTTTATCTCCTCGATATATTCCGCGTGGGTCTGGCCGCCCAAAAATTCAACCTGAGAGTTGAAAGCCGAGCTTTCCGCTTCTTGTTTTAACTCCGGCGCCAGCCGTCCGGTCCCGATGAGTTTCAGGCGCAGTTCCGGATATTGAGGCGCGATTTTTAAAAAAGCGCGCAGGCCGTAAATAAAACCTTTTTTTTCCACCAAACGTCCGCACATTAAAATATTGACCGCCCGCCCCGGCGCGTAAGGATTTTCCCCATACGGAAATTTGGCCGGGTCGGCGCCGCCGTAAACCACCGCCACCTTGTCCGCTGGCGCGCCGAGCTTAATCAAATCACCGCGCATTTTTTGCGAGCAGGCCAGGAATAAATCGCCGCGCCGGAACAAACGGCGCAGCTGCCAGCGGTAGACCGGATTACGGGTATGCTGGTAGACATCCAGACCATAAAAACTCGTAATGAGCGGCACGCGCAGTTTTTTTAAAAAACCCAGCGCCGACACGCCGACATAGCCGTAATGCGCGTGAATTAGCTGTATCCCGTCCACCGCCAGCATTTCGCGCAAATATTTTTCCGTCCCGACGCGGCACGGCGCGTAAGGGAAAATTTCCGCATTGCGGCGCTGCCAGGCGCAGACAATAACTTCCGTATTTTGAAAAAGGCGCAGCGGCTCGTAAATAAAAGTTTCAGAAAGGTCTAAAAACCGCGCGGTGTACAGAGCGATTTTAGGCATTGGCTTCTTTGGCCTTTTGCAGCTGGTAAAGTTTTTGGTAAAGCGGACAGGTTTGCAGCAGCTCCGCGTGCTTGCCTATGGCGATAATGCGTCCGCTGTCTAAAACCACGATGCGGTCGGCGTTGACTATCGTGGAGAGCCGGTGCGCGATCACAAAAGTCGTGCGGTGGCGCATCAGATTTTCCAGAGCCTGCTGCACCAGTTTTTCCGACTCATTGTCGAGAGCCGAAGTCGCCTCGTCGAGGATCAAAATTTTGGGGTCGCTCAAGATTGCCCGCGCGATCGCCACGCGCTGTTTCTGGCCGCCGGACAAACGCACGCCGCGCTCGCCGATATAGGTCATATAGCCAGACGGAAATAATTTAATGAAATTGTCCGCATTGGCCATGCGCGCGGCCTGTTCTATTTCCTCCTGCGCGGCCTTGTCCTTGCCGTAAGCGATATTTTCGCGGATCGTGCCGCTGAATAAAATCGTTTCCTGCGTGACAATGCCGATCTGGCTGCGCAGGGAATTGAAAGAATATTCCCGGACATCAAGCCCGTCAATCAATATCCGTCCCGAGGTCGCGTCGTAAAAACGCGGCAGGAGATTGACCAGCGTGGTTTTGCCGCCGCCAGACGGACCGACCAAGGCCAGTACTTCGCCGGCGCGGACCTCCAGCTCGATATTTTTAAGCACCAGCCCGTTGGCCGGCGTGTAAGCAAAACTCAAATCCTGAAACTGCACCTGACCGGTGATAATTTTTTTCTGCGGACGCGCCGCTTCTTTGACTGTCGGCTCGGTTTCCAGCAGCTCAAAAATCCGGCCCAAAGCCACTTCCGCCTGCTGATGCTTCACGCTGATTTTACCAAAAACCGTCACGGGATTGACCAGCATGCCCAGACCCAGACAAAACGCGATGAAATTGCCGACCGAGATCCGCCCTTCTATTATCTGAATGCCGCCGACCATAAAAATCAGCAGGATCATTGTGATCTGCAGCATGAACAAAATCGGTTCCTGCAGAGCGTACAGGCGCGCGCCTTTCATGTTGATCCAAAACGACCGCTCGTTTTCTTTGGTATAGCGGTCGATCTCTTTATTTTCCGCGGCAAAAGCCTTGATAATGCTGATGCCGTAAATTGATTCCTGCAGCACGGAGGCCAGATCGGCCAGCTTGCGCTGATTGTATTTGCTGATGCGTCTCATGCGCACGGTAAAAATCTGGATCAAAAAAGCAAAAAGCGGCAGAGTAACCAGCGTCATCAGCAGCAAAGGCCAGCTCAAAACGCTCAGGTAAATCAGCACGCCGATAAAGGTGCAAAATTCCGGCAGCAGCGTCACAATATTGGACACAAAAACACCCTGCACCACCTGCAAGTCATTGGTCGAACGGGACATGATTTCGCCGACTTTCCATTTGTTGAAAAAATCCATGGAGAGCCGCTGTAAATGCTCGTACATTTTGAGGCGCAGTTTCATCACCAGCCGCTGGCCGATCCAGTCCATGTTGTAAGTCTGCGCATAAGAAGTCAGGGCGCGGATCAGCGCGAGGGTCAGGCCGGCGCAAATCCGGTAAACGAAAAGCCCGGTGCGGCCGCGCTCAATGTCATAACTCAATTCCTTGACCAGCGCCAAAAAATACATGTTGGCCACTGTAAATAAAAAAACATTGACGAGCACGACCAGACAGCGCCCCCAGTGCTCGCGGAAATAAGGCCAGAGTTTTAAATAAAGTTTCATTATCTTCCTTTTATATAACGCCGGATAGCATCCTGCCAAGTCGGTATCTCTAGAGCAAAAGTTTCCTGCGTCTTGCGCAAATCCAGCGTCGAGTAAGCCGGACGCGGGGCCGGGCGTGGAAATTCCGCCGTGGCGCAGGGCTGCACCGGCACGGTAATATTCAATAGAGCAAAAAACTCGCGCGTGAAATCATACCAGGTCGTTTCGCCGCTGTTCGTGAAATGATAAATGCCGTAGCTCTGGCAGGACAAAAACAAAATTAACGCTTCGACCAAATCGTCGACAAAAGTCGGCGCGCCGCGTTGATCATTGACGACTTTGAGCGCGGAATTAGTCCGCACCAGTTTGAGCATGGTCTCCACAAAATTTTTGCCATTGTGGCCGTACAGCCAGGCCGTGCGCACGATAAAAAATTTCGGCGCTTTTTGGACTAAACGCTCGCCTTCTGCTTTTGTCCGGCCATAGACAGACAAAGGAGCGGTCGGCGTGTCCGGCAAGTAAGGTTTTGACGCGGCGCCGGAGAAAACATAATCCGTGCTGATCTGCAAAATCGGAATGTCCAGCTCTGCGGCTAATTCAGCCAGATTGCCGGCGGCCAGCGCATTGACCGCGCGCGCCTTTTCCGGCTCGGTCTCGCAAAGGTCGACATTCGTCAACGCGGCGCAGTTGTATATGAAATCTGGTTTTTCCGCGCGCAAATAATTTTTCACCGCGTCAAACTGCAGGAGGTCCTGCTCCGGCAAATCGAGCGGCAGGACGGTATGCCCCAGCGCGGACAAGCGCCGCGCCAGAACACTGGCCAGCATGCCTTTAGCTCCGGTCACCGCGATTTTCATGCCAGGATTTCCCGAAAATAATCCGCGATTTTCTGCGCGCCGGGACGGCCAATTGCCCGTGGCAGCTCCTCGTGCATTTTCCGGCGCGCCGCGCTGTCCAGCAAAATTTTTTCCGCTGCCGCCGCGACTTGCCGCGGGGTCAAGACGCCGATTAGCTCCGGCGCTATCTTGCGGCCAGCCTTGAGATTGGGTATCGAAACAAACGGCAGGCGCCGCACGGTTAATCTGATCAGCAGTTTCTTCAAAGGCCGGCCAAGCCAGGGAAGGTCCGAGAGCAAACCCAGCAGGCCGCCAAACGGCACCAGCTCCGGATAATTGAGCGGCAGCAGGATCAGCAGTGGTATGCCCAGCGCGGCGTTGAGCGCGGTGTTCGTGCCGGTGATGGAAATAATTAGATCGTATTTTTCATTTTCTTTTTCGTAAGGCGCGGGAAAACGCTGTGGAAAATCCCGTTCGGCCAGCCGGCGCAGTTCCGGCTTGATGCCCCAGCGGAAATTGAGCGCGGGATATTTTTCGGCAAGCAGAGCAGCCAGCTCGCTAAAAAAAGGCGTCAGCGCGCGCAGATGTTTCAAACGACTGCCCGGGTACAGACCGACGGTCATTTGGCCGGAAGAAATTTCCGTATTTTGATAAGCGAGTTTTTTCTCCAGCGCGGCGTCGACCATGAGATTGCCGTCCGTGTCGCGGGAAAATAATTTTTTGAACCAGCGTTTGTGCGCGACTTTGCCCTCGTCATAGCCGTACAACGCAAACCGGTATTTTTTGGCCAAACGATAAGCGTGCCAGCTGTCGCCGCCGCCGTAAAAAACAATGCCCTCCGCCGCCGGCTGATAACCGGCCGGCCAAGTTTTTTGGAAAATATATTTTTTGTAATCGTCCACGGAAAAAACCTGGTGAAAAAGACCGCTGGCCCTGGCGACCGCGGCTTCCGTGCCCGCGCCAAACTGGCACGGCACGACATACAAAGTGTAGATCACGCTGGGATACTGGCGGCGCAAAACCTTGACCAGCGGGAAAATCAAGCCGTTCAATTCTCCCGGGCCGTTGACCGTCAAAACAATTTCTTTCATTTAGTTAAACATCCTGCCCAGCATTTTGATAATTTTGGCGCGGTCAGCGCTGATTTCAGTATACCATTGATCATTCAAAAAAACAGGCAAAATATCCGCGGCGGCCAGTTTTTTGTCGTAAACGAAATAACGCGTAATGACGCCTTCGCGCGTGTCGCCCGACCAGGTCTGGTCAAAAATCAAATTGCCGAGACCGTAAGCGATCGCCGTGCCGCGGCGAAAATCCGCTTTTTGCACCCAGTGCGCCTGATCACCAGCGACAATCGTCACATCTTGCGCGGCCAGCCATTCGCCCCAGGTTTGCTGAAATTTGTTGGGCCGGGCGGTGTATTCGTCACCCCAATTGCACATCACGATAACAATATCCGCGGCGCGCGCTTTGGCGATGGCTTGCGCCAGACGCTCGCGCAGAAAAGACGCGACATGATAAACAATTTCCGCGCCGCGGATGTCCGTGTCACGGTAATAATTCGGCCCGACAGAATTGACCGCCAAAAAAGCCACGCGCAAATCACCCAGCTGCGCAAAACGCGGCTCATAAGCGCCGGCCAGTTCTTGCGCCACGCCGGTGTATTGGATTTGCAATTTATCCAGCACATCCAGCGTATCGCGTATGCCGACTGCGCCCGCGTCGCCAATATGATTGCCAGCCACGGAAACCAGGTCAATCCCCGCCTGCCGCAGTCCCTCGGCATAACGCGCCTGCCCATATAGTTGCAAGCGGTCTTTAGGCTTGCTGTAATTGTAAACCAGCGGCGACTTGAGATTGACGATAGACAGATCAGCCGCGCGAAAAACCGGCGCTATCCCCCGCCACGGATAGTTGACCTCGCCGGTCATATCGATCACATTGCCTATGCCGCGCGACAGCACCACCGTGCCGCCGATCGTGATATTCTTGATCCGGCGCGCGTCGAAACGCGGCTGTTTGTCCCAGCGCCATTTGGCCAGACGCAAAGGATACTCGCGCGGATTTTCCCAAAAATACAGGCCGTCCAGCCGCAAAGTCCGCCAGGAAACATCGGCATGATACCAGGGCACGAGCGCCAGCGCGTCCGGTTTGTCACGCAAAAATCGCCGCAGTTCCTCCAGATCATCGGCCACAATGACGTCTCCGGCCGCCACGCCGCCGCGCCGGATGCGCCCGCGCCAGTCCCGCAAAACGATCAGGGAAATTTCACCAGCGGCGATCTTTTGCAGCTCGGCGGCGCGCAAATCATAAAATTCACTGCGCTGATCGGCCACGCACAAAAGCGGCACGCTGACAAAAAACAAACGCAAAAAAAGCAAATAGAGCAAAACCGCCAGAACGGCCAGCGTGAAATACTTGCGCGGAATTTTCATTTCCGGCG
>JAITIE010000101.1 GCA_031279615.1 Candidatus Margulisiibacteriota bacterium
CGGAAATACAGCAAATCGATTTTAGCAAGCACGAGGTTTTATTTTTGCTGGGGCAAAATGTCAATTCCTATGCCGGAGAGTTTCAAGGGCAAAAAATTTCTTTCCCGCGACTGCTGGAGATGGTGTTACAAAAGTGTAACACCGTGCCGAAATTAGCTTTTCTAACGGCGCACCCTAAAGATATGAGCGATGAGCTTATTGCGGTCATCGCGCGAAATGCAAAAATCGACCGCGAGATTCATTTGCCGGTACAGCACGGCAATGACCGGATTTTGCGGCTGATGAATCGAGGGTACACGCTTAAACATTATCTGTCCCTGCTGGAAAAGATCCGCGCGAATATTCCGTCGGCCAAGATATCGACGGATGTTATTGTCGGGTTTCCGGGCGAGACGGACGAGGAATTTCAGGACACTTATGAATTGGCGCGGACCGCCGAATTTTCCCGTGTGAACACCGCCGGATTTTCCGCGCGCCGCGGCACGGCCGCCGCCAAAATGCCGCCGCTGGAGCAAAAGGTGATAAATGAGCGCCTGAACAAATTAAATTCGGAACTATCCAAGCACAGGCAAAGTGTGCCAAACCGGCGCAGCCGGCCTGGCACATAAAATTAAAGAGAATTACTGCCCGGGAAAGGACAGTTCAGATTAAATTCGTGCATAAATTCTTTAAAAGAAGTAAGCAAGCAACAAGTTTTCCTGTATAATTTGTGCATAAAATCGTGCATAAACTGTAAAGTTATACATGTTATCAACTGGTTTTCCACAAAGCAGGGCTTAAAAAATTAACACTTAACACTTGGCCGGATAAAAATGATGTTTTTTTGTTGATAAGTGGTTGATAATAGGAATAACTTTGTTTTAGGCGGTAAATTTTCCAGAATATTTAAAAATAGACCCGTAAAATGACGGAAATACACAGGACGTTTCTTTTTTATGTGTCCGGCTGGTTTTGCCTGAAAGATCGTTTTTTAGAAACGGCTATGCGCCGGCGCGGACGATTATTTCCCCACGCAAAAATTAGCAAAAATCTGCTCGATAATTTCACCGGATACCGCGTCGCCGGTGAGCTCGCCCAGAACGGTTACGATTTCTTTGAGGTACGGAGCCAGCGCGTCGAGGTACGCGGCGGACTCCAGCGCGTCCAGAGCTTTTATTAAAATTTTCTCCGCGCGGATGAGCTGGTCTTTTTGACGCAGTGAGCTGATGTATATGTTTTTGCTGAAGTCCACGCGGCGCAGGTCGAGCTTTTCTAAAATTTTGGCGGCCAGCAAATCAAGATTTTGACCGGTTTTGGCCGAGACGGACACGCTGTCTGGAAACTCAATTTTGGCCGGCAGATCGATTTTATTTGCCACGCGCAGATGCGGGCGGTCTTGAAGTTCCGCTAAAAGCTCTTGATCTTCCGACGTAACGGCGGAAGCCGCGTCAAATACGGCCAGCGTGAGATCGGCGGTTTGCAAATGCGCGCGGCTGCGCTCCACGCCGAGTTTTTCCACCGCGTCCTGCGTCTCGCGCAAGCCGGCCGTGTCGACAAGCGTGACGCGCAGTCCGCCGATCTGCGCTTCAGCTTCTAGAGCGTCGCGCGTCGTGCCGGGCGTTTCAGTCACGATTGCTTTGTTATGTTTTAACAGCGCGTTGAAAAGCGACGACTTTCCGGTATTCGGTTTGCCGGCCAGCACGATCACCGCGCCGGATTTTATGAGCAGTCCCTTGTCGCTGTCCGCCAGTAACTGAGCGAAAGTTTTTTGAGTGTTTTGAAGCAAGAGGCGGATTTTTTTCAACGGCGGATCAGGAATTTCTTCGGGATAATCCAGCGCCGCTTCTATCTCGCTTAAAATTTGCAAAAATTCAGCGCGAATTTGCCGGATTTTTTGCCGGACATCGCCGTCTAGATGACGCAAAGCTAGACTTAAAGACATTTCGCTTCCCGCGGATATGGTGTCAGCAACCGCTTCAACCTGTGTTAAGTCTAGCTTTCCGGCTAAAAATGCTCTTTTGGTAAACTCGCCAGCCTCAGCCAGACGAGCTCCTGCTTTTAAAACCTCGGTTAACAATTTTTGTGTCAAGTAATATGAACCATGGCAGTTAATTTCTACTACATCTTCGCCTGTGTAAGAGTTCGGAGCTTTAAAAACAGAAAGCAATACTTTATCAATGACGTTTTTTGTGTTAAGCTCAAATAAAACACCTGGTTTTATAGTGTTTTTGTCAAAATTTTTTACACTTGAAATTTTGGCAGCTACTGTAAAAGCGTCCGGCCCGGAAATACGGACTATCGCCACCCCGCCGGTTCCGGGCGGAGTGGCAATAGCGGCGATAGTATTATTCACTTTTTTCTTTTTTGAAGCCTTTGGGCGAAACAACAACCTGGCGCGTGCGTCCCATGCCGCGGCTGAAAGTCTCTACGGCAGGACGCCCTTGCAGGGCGGTGTGCACGATGCGTCTTTCCGCGGCGGACATCGGGTCGAGCACGATTTGCACGTTTTCGCGCTCGGCGACATCGGCGGCGTCATTGGCCGCGGCGATAATGGCCTGCTCCTGCTTGACCTTGTAATCGTTGGCGTCAAGATGCACAAATGCTTTTTTCTGGTATTTGCGGCTCAAAATATTGGACAGCAATAATTGCAGGGACTGCAAAGTACTGCCGGCCTTGCCGATCACAATGCCCAGATCTTCCGCGCCGGTAATTTCCAGCGAAATGGTGTTTTCGGGAACCTCTTTCGCGACGACGTCAACATTTAAGCCCATCGTTTTTAAAATATCGAGCAGTGTCAGCCGCGCGTTGTCCGTGATTGCCGGTGTGATTTCCAGCGTCTCGCGCTGTGGTCTTTCCGCGCCGGCATCAGCAACGGTCTCCGCGGCGCCTTCTTCTTTCTTACCAAAAATTCCAAACATAGTTTTCTCCTTTACGTGTTTACTTGATTTGTTTGACATCGATCGTATTCGGCGGCAGTTTTTTCAGCATGTAAACTTGCTGCAGGCCGGCAAATAAATTGGACATCAGCAAATAAATCGAAATGCCCGCGCTCAAATTCAAGCAGACGATCAACATTACAACCGGCATCATCAGCATCATTTTTTCCTGCTCTTTGTCCAGCCCCATTGTTTTCTGGCTAAAATAAGTGGTCAGAGCTACCAGTATCGCCAGCAGCGGCACCGCCACCGGAAACTTGGTGTTCGCGCCGGTGTATTGTTTTTTCACAATGATGTTGGCCAGTGCTTTTTCCCGCGTTTCCCGCGTGTCGGAAAGCCCGCGCTGATTTTCCCGCTGAAACACGGCAAAATCCTGGGTCTCTTTGAAAGAAATATCGTTGATCCACAAAAAATCCTTGCCGCCGTCCAGATTGATGAACGCCACGGAATTCAGCGCCGCGTACAGCGCGAACAAAATCGGCAGCTGGATCAGCATCGGCAGACAGCCGGACAAAGGATTCATATTGTGCGTTTTATACAGCTCCAGCATTTTTTTCTGCAAAGTCTGCGGATCACTGCGGTATTTTTCCTGCAATTCTTTAAGCTTGGGCTGGATTTTGCGCATCGCCGCCATCGACTCAAACTGCTTGGCGGTCAGCGGCCAGAAAATAAGTTTAATCAACAGCGTCAGCAAAATAATTGCCAGGCCATAATTTAAATTTGCGCCGAAAAACTTTAAAATTTCAATAAAAAAATTATTCATTTTCACTCTCCTTTCTTTAAAAAATTATAAAACTTACGGCCAGTCTTCACCGCCCGGCTGTCCGGGACGGCAGCGGCTAATTCTTTTTAACCCGCGCCAAAGTCCGCGCGCCAGGCCGTATTTTTCCAGACTCAGAATCATATACTCCGAGCAGGTCGGATAAAACCGGCAGGCCCGCACCGGCAGACGCCGGCTGAAAAACTGGTAGATCCGGATCAAACAGATAACCAGTTTTTTAAGCATTTTTCCAGCTCGGCCTGCAAATCCGCAAATTTATTTTTCAACACTCCGGCGCGCGCGACGATGATCAAATTACCTGTCGGTTTTTTTGGCGCGACGGCTGCCCGCAACAATTCCCGCAAAAGACGTTTGGCGCGGTTGCGCTGGACAGCATTGCCGATCGTCTTTTTCGAGGCCACTACCGCATAGCGGAATTCTGCGTGGGGTAAATAAAACAGCACAAAGTTTTTGCTGACCTGCTTTTGTCCCGCGTAAACGGACGCAAAATCAGCCTGCTTGGTCAGCGTCGGGAACACGCCGCTTAAACTGTCAAGCGCTTTCTGCCTTTGGCGCGGCGGCGGCGGACGACATTTTGGCCGTTAGCCGTGCTCATCCGCGACAAAAAACCTTTTTTGCGTTTTTCCCGCAAGGCTTTGGGCTGAAAGGTGCGCTTCGTCATTTTTGTTCTCCTTGTTTAGTGGACGCTATTATATAGGCAGAGAAAAGGCCGCGTCAAATATTTGTTTTCTCGATAAAGTTTTTTATTTTTTCCGCGGCGTTTTTGAAATGCAAAGTTTTGGCGGCGTTGGACATTCTGGTCAGGGTTTCGGGATTGTCAATCCGGTTAATCGCGGCGGCGAGCGAGTCCGCGGTCAGGTCTTTGTCCAGCAAAAGGACAGCCGCGCCGCGCTCCTCAAAATACCGCGCGTTAAACTCTTGATGATTGTCCGCGGCGCGCGGATAGGGGATTAATATAGAAGGCAGACCGATGGCCGCCAGTTCTGACAGCGTGGTTGCGCCTGCGCGGCAAACGCACAGTTTAGCATTACTGTACAAACCGGCCATGTCGTGCTGATAGTTTGTCCCGTCAAGATGCACTAGAGAGTTAAGTAATGATTTCCGTGCCTTGAGGCTGTTTGTGGCAGTGTTTATGCTGTTTGCTGAGAGTGACCCGCCAAAAACTAGAATTTTTGTGTTGTTTGGCGAAAAACTTATATTAAGTATATCTTTACGAACCGGATTTCCGGTCAAGACGGCTTTATTTCTGGGAAAATATTTGGCCGCTCCGGCAAAAGCTACAAAAGCTTTAGCGGCGATACGGCTCAAGTAACGATTAACACGGCCGGGCAAAATGTTTTGCTCCTGCAAATAGACTTTTTTGCCGAGCAGCCTGGCCGCCAGAATGACTGGCACGGTCACATAGCCGCCGGTTGCTATGACTAGGTCTGGCTTTTCGCGCGCGAGGATTTTCACGGCTTGATAAAATCCGGCCGCGACCGCGCGCGGATCTTTGTTGCTGGCCGGTATTGCGTAAAACTTATGACCGGCCTGCGGCACCAGAGTTTTTTCCAGCCGGTGCGAGCCGATAAAAAAACAATCCGCAAATTTCTCCGCAATCGCTAAAGCTGGATAAATGTGCCCGCCCGTGCCGCCGCAGGAAAAACAAATTTTCATTTGTAAATTACCCTTCTGATTTGCCGGCTGAATTCGAGGTATTCTTTAAGACTTTTGTAATCGCCGCGGCCAATCAACTGCTCCAGCCAGGAAATTTCACGCTGGAGTTTTTTCAAATGCCGCAGCACTTCGCGGCGGTTGGTGCGCGCGACTTCCACGCCCCACAGTGGGTCAGACTCCGCAATGCGCGTGCAGGACTGAAAACCGGTCGCGGCTAAGGCGCGCTTGGTGTCGTTGTCGGCTAATTGCAGCAGGGCGACGGCGTTGAAATACGGCGCATGGGAAACAGCCGCGACGGCGGCGTCGTGCTCGCGGGACTCGGCCTTGCAGGGGCGCGCGCCAAGCGACTTGAAAAATTGCAAAACGGCCAGCAATTTACCGCGCGGCGTGTCTTTGTACGGCGTGAAAATAATGCGCGCGCCTCGCAGAAATTCGGCCGAGGAGTAGGCGATGCCGGTTTTCTCGCTGCCGAACATCGGGTGGCAGCCGATAAATTTATCGGAATATTTTTTGAGCGCGCCGACGATTTGGCTCTTGGTCGAGCCGGTGTCGATGATAATCGCGCTGGATTTGACTACGGGGTAAATTTGTTTCACGTAAGGAACAATCAGCTCGATCGGCGTGGCGATGATTATCAAATCGGCGTCGCGGCACAACGCGGCAATATTGCCCGGGGTTTCCTGTACCAGGCCGCTGTCATAGGCATAGGCCAAAGTCTTGGACGACGCAGTTTTCGCGGCAATCCACACGGCCGGATATTTTTGGCGGATAGCATGAGCGATGGAGCCGCCGATCAACCCCAGCCCGATGAAAGCAACTTTTTGGAACATGCGCTTATTATAAGGAGAAAAAAAGCGAAAAACAAATGCGTTGATTCCGCAGGC
>JAITIE010000104.1 GCA_031279615.1 Candidatus Margulisiibacteriota bacterium
TTAATACCGGTAATGCTCCGCTTTGTACGGGCCGTCGACCGGCACGCCGATATAATCCGCCTGTTTCTTGGTCAGTTTGGTCAGCTTGACGCCAAGCTTGGCCAGATGCAGTCTGGCAACTTCTTCATCCAGTTTTTTGGACAGGCGGTACACGCCAGGCTTATACACATCTTTGTTTTGCCACAAGTCGAGCTGCGCCAGAACTTGATTGGTAAAAGAATTGGACATGACAAAAGACGGATGACCGGTCGCACAGCCAAGATTGACCAGGCGCCCCTCTGCCAGGAGGAAAATCGCGTGACCGTCCGGAAAAGTATACTGGTCTACCTGCGGTTTGATATTCAGTTTTTTAACGCCCTGCGCCGTGTTCAGCCGGTCGACCTGTATCTCATTGTCAAAATGGCCAATATTGCAGACTATGGCCTGGTCTTTCATTTTTTGCAGATGCTCCAGCGTCAGAATATCCGTGTTGCCGGTAGTGGTTACGTACACGTCGCCCCAACCAAGCGTGTCCTCGACAGCCGCCACTTCGAAGCCTTCCATAGCGGCCTGCAAAGCGCAGATCGGGTCGATCTCCGTAACGATCACCCGCGCGCCAAAACCGCGCATTGACCGCGCGCAGCCTTTGCCAACATCGCCGTAGCCGCAAACCACGGCAATTTTGCCGGCGATCATGACGTCGGTAGCGCGTTTAATACCGTCGGCCAGCGACTCGCGACAGCCGTAAAGATTGTCAAATTTGGATTTGGTCACGGAATCGTTGACATTAACCGCCGGCGCCAGCAAACGCCCCGCCTCCTGCATCTGATAGAGCCGGTGCACGCCGGTGGTCGTTTCCTCGGACACACCTTTCCATTCTTTGACCACATCATGCCAGCGTGTCTTATTTTTTTCTGAAGCTAGCAGTTTTTTTATGACGTCTTCCTCATGGCTGTTTGAGGGAGTTTCGACCCAATTGTCGCCATTCTCCAGTTCGTAACCTTTATGGATGAGCAAAGTCGCGTCGCCGCCGTCATCAACGATCAGCTGCGGGCCTTGGCCGTCCGGAAAAGACAAGGCCTGGCTTGTGCACCACCAATAATCCTCTAAACTCTCGCCTTTCCAGGCAAAAACCGGCGTTCCGGTCTTAGCGATAGCCGCCGCGGCGTGATCCTGCGTGGAAAAAATATTGCAGCTGCACCAGCGCACATCCGCGCCGAGGGCGATCAGCGTCTCGATAAGCACAGCCGTCTGTATGGTCATGTGCAGACTGCCCGTAATGCGCGCGCCGCGCAGGGGTTTTTCTTTGCCGTATTTTTCCCGCACGGCCAGCAGTCCAGGCATTTCTTTCTCGGCGATAATTATTTCTTTACGTCCCCACTCCGCCAAACTCAAATCCGCCACTTTGTAGTCCACAGTTTTTGTTGTCATTTTTTGCTCCTTTTTTAAATTTTAGCGCGAGAAATACCTTTACCCGCGCGGCCACGGCATAGCGCTGAAGGTTACGGCCGCTTCAGGCAAAGTATTTCTCGCGCCTAATTAATTCTTTTCAGTTTATTCGTGTTATTTCACGAAAAACCTTTAGTCTTTCGTCTAAATCCGCTTGGGTTATTTCCGCCAGTCTTTCACAGCCGAATCCCTGCACGTTGAAAGACGCGACTATGGTGGCGTAAACCAGCGCGGCGCGCAATGTATCCCAATTCACACCGCGCTCCACAACATAACTCATGAAACCACCGGCAAAACTATCTCCCGCGCCGGTCGGGTCAATTATTTCGTCCAGAGGCATAGACGGCGCGACAGCTATTTGTTTGCCGGAAATCAACATCGCCCCGTGCTCGCCTTTTTTAATTATAACATAGCGCAGGCGGCCGGTCAGGAGCATACGCGCCGCGCGGAGCAGATTGTCCTCGCCGGTCAGCTGGCGTATTTCCGCGTCGTTGACAAAAAGCAGATCCGCCGCGTTTATCGCTTTTAGCAAATCCTCTCTCTGGCTGGCAATCCAGTAATTCATCGTGTCCAGCGCGGCAAATTTCCGCGCGGGCAATTGCGCCAGAACTTTAGTTTGCAGCGCCGGATCGATATTGCCGAGAAAAATAAAGTCATTGTCGAGATACTCCGGCGGCAGCGCGGGGTCAAACTGCGCCAGCACGTTGAGCTCGGTCTGCACGGTGTGCGCGGTATTCATATCCTTTTCATAAAAACCGCGCCAGGCGAAAGTCCGGCCTGCTTTTATCGTCTTGAGTCCCCGCAAATCCACGCCGCGTTTTTGCAGAAAAGCCAGATGCTCCGTTTCAAAATCGCCGCCGACCACGCTCAAAAGATTGACTGGCCTCAATAATATGGAAGCCGCCACCGCCGCGTGCAGCGCCGAGCCGCCCAAAATACGCGGCCGTTCGCCCTGCGGGGTCCGCAGTGAGTCGTAGGCAACCGTACCGGCCAGCAAAAGCTTAGGCATAGGCAGGGAGTATAGCAAGACTGCAAATAAAATGAAACGCCGGAAAAAAAGTTACGATTATATTAAAATAAGCCTTTTTAAGGAGTGTCGGAGCCAAAATGCTGTCAATTAAAAACTCTCACTATGCCGAGCAAATCGCGGCCGTCGGCGCTGAAGCAGACGAGTTTCAGGCCGCCGAGCTTTTGCCGGCCAAGCTGACCGAGACGGCGCTTTACCGCGCCTGCCGGCCACGGTCTTTTTGTTTTACTGGAGGCAAAGGTGGCGTTGGCAAGACCACTTTGCTGCTGCTTGCCGCGGATTATTTAGCGCAAAGAAATTATCCGGTGTGTATCATAGACTGTGATCCGCTGCCCAAAGCTTACCGGCAGGCAACCAATAAATTGACCCGCACCAATGAAAGGAATGAACTGCCC
>JAITIE010000084.1 GCA_031279615.1 Candidatus Margulisiibacteriota bacterium
TCTCGGCTTCGCTCGATGACCGTTGTGCTTTTTTTCTCTAGATCATTCGATGATCCGCTCACCGAGCGTAGTCGAGGTGAGTGACAATCCCCTCTACTTCACGAAAAATATCGTCTATAGCCTCCGTGTCCAACCCGAGCAAAGCGCAAATTTTTTCCGCCTTGAGGACTTTATCGCTCAACGGACGGATAAATAATTCTCGGCTTTTTTGCTCCAGACGCACATGGTCGCCCAGGCGGTAATGGTTTATCCGGCCTTTTTTGTTCTTTTTCTCCAGCGTCCTGTCCGGCCAGTCCGCCGGTAACAGCCAGTCTGTGACCAAAGCCGCGCGGAAATAATACGCCGGGGCAACCGCGCCAAAAACCGCTCTGCTCACCTTGAGCTCCGGCGGTAAATATTGATTGAAAAGCGCGGGCAAAGTTTCGGTATCGACCGGCCGCGTCAAATAAATTTCCAGTATCTCCGCGCGGCCAACACAGCCCACCGGCAGCGGGTACGGCAAAGCATAACGCGGGTGCGGATTGAAACCCTGGCTGTAGGCGACCGGCAGTTTAGTTTTTTGCAAGACGCGGCCAAAGAGACGCATTAAGTCCAGTTGTGACAAAAAAATCAGCAAACCGTCTTTTTGAAAAAACAGTGAATATTTATATTTCAGTTCATTCACAACTGCCAGTATTTGAGGCGGCGTTTGGCCAGCTCCGGCAGGACACCATGCTGCAACGCGCTCTGCCAAAAATGCAGAGCCTGCGGAATATTTTCCTTGGCGTAATAAAGATCGCCCAAATTGAGCTGCGTCAAATACAGGGTATTGTCCAGCGACAGCGCGATCTCCAGATTTTCCTGCGCCTGGTCCGGCTCGCCAGCCAGCAAATAATAGACACCTAGATTGGCGTAAATAATACAGACGCGCGGATTTAACTCTTTGGCCTGCTCGAGATATTTTTTGGCGTCGTCCAGTTTGTTCTGGAGCAGAGCCAGCACAGCTTTGTTATTGTGCACGATCGTGAACTGTGGATCCATTTGCTCGGCAAGCAACAGGTCTTCTTCCGCCTGCCCGACGCGCCCGCGCAACGCCAATTCCACGGCGCGGTTATTGTGCTCCATGCTAAAAGACATATCGACATTTTTATTTTTAAAACGTTTCGTGTATTCCTCCGTCTCGTTGTTTTTAGCCCAGCTGCAGATCAGGCGCCGCGCGCCCGGCTCGGCCAGCACCGCCGCCAAAGCCTTGCCGCGGATTTCCACCCACGAAAAACTTTTGATTTTTTCCGCGCGCTGCGCCGCGTTTTCGTAATTTAATTCCAGCAGTTGAATTTCCTCGTAAAGCCGCAGGGCTTCCTGCTGCTGCCCCAGCGCTTCATGAGCCAAACCGGCGTAAAACAAGAGTTTTAAACGCTCGCGGCGGTTGTTTTCCGGAGTTTTGGCCAGCGCTTTTTTGAACTGCGCGGCGGCCAAATCATAACGCCCCATTTCTTTATAACAAAGCCCCTGATAGCGGTGCGCCTCAGCCTGCCGCGCGGTGTCGCGGATCACAATTTGAAACTCGCCGACGGCTTCGGTCAATAAGCCGCGGTAAAAATACTGCCTGCCCAGCTCAAAATGCGCCGAATATTTCCAGCGGTCTTTAGCCGTTTGTTTAACCAGCTCGGCAATCCTGCGGTCTAAAGTCAAAATTTCCGCTTCCTGATAATACTGGTGAATCAACTTATTATCGGGATTGCTGGAGAGCGCCGCGCGCAAAGACGCCGCCGCGTCTTCCAGCTCGCCCATCGCCAGCTGGGAGCGTCCCAGCGCCAGGCGCGCGCCAGCATTTTGGGCGTCGATCGCCAGTATCGCTTCGGCTTCCGCCTTGGCGCGGCGGTAATTGTTTTTGGCAAAAGCGGCCTTGGCCAAAATCTCCCGCGCGGCGATCACCTGCGGATGCGCGCGCAGGACACCTTTGGCTTTTTCCACAATGTCGTCGGTGCGCTCCGGCAGCAAATCAATGACGCGACTGTAATAATAAAACGCTTTGGCAAAATCTTTTTGATAAGCGCAGATCAGCGCCAGCGCGTCCAGCGCCATAAACTGCCGCGGCTCCAGCTTGATAATCTCCCGTAATTCCCCGGCCACCTGGTCATAGTATTTAGGCGAGAGATTGATGAGTTTAAACAGCGCGCTGACCGCTTCAGAATAATTTTTTTGGATTTTGTAAATATGCGCCTGCAAAAATTTCGCGGCCGGATAATCTTCGTAAACCGCCAAAAAAGTTTTTTTCAGCATGGTCAAAACATTTCCGGCTTCCGCCGGAGTTTCCGCCAGTATTTCCTCGTACACTGCCAGCGCTTTGTCCGGCTCTCTATTTTTGATCTGCAGCTCGGCCAGCAAAAAACGCAGCTCCGCTGACATGCCTTTTTTGCCGCGCAACAACTCCAGCCGGTCGATCACCGCCTGCGCCTGCTGCTGGGAAAGCTCGCGGTACAGCTCCGCCGCCCGCGTGTAATTTCGATCCTGGATATGCAATTCAGTCAAAATACTCAGCATTTCCGGAGTCCCCCTTTCTCCGCTGCGCAAACAATTTTCGTACAACGTGATCGCCGCTTTCGGCTGACCCTGCTCCAAGTATAACCCCGAAAGGGTTTTTAGCAAAGAATAATTTTGCGGATTGTGCCCGGCGGCTTTGGCCAGCAGCGGCGTCAGGAGCGGATTTTGCTTGTACGCATAGCCCAGCTTCAACAGCAGATCGATCACCTGCGGATCGGTCGGCGCAAGATCCAAATACTCATTGATTTCGTCGAGCAAATCAAAAGAATTATCTTCGGCCAAGTACAATTTGATCATCGCCTTATGCAGTTCAGCGCGCAGCTGAGGGTTTTCCTGCTGCGCTTTTAAATATTTAAGAATAATGTCCGGCGCCCAAGCCTTGTTGTATTTTATCAACTGTTCATCGCAAACCGCGGCTTGCAAAAAATAATTTTGGGCAAAATATTTGGCCGCGTTTTCCCGCAAAGCCTGCAATTCACGCCAGTCTACTACCATACGCTCTCCGCTATCTGGTTTTATTTTGCCAGCCTATTATACCAACCGCCAGCGCGCCGTAAATCAGATTGGGCGACCAGGCCGACCAAAACGGCGAGATATAGCCGCCGCGCCCCCAGGCGCGAAAAAAAGCCATCAGGAAAAAATAAAAACCGACGGAAAGCAACGCAAACAAGACCGCTTTAATAATGTCCCAGATATCACGGCTGCCGCTCAAGAACAATAGCAAAAGCGCCGTGCCGACCAGCGCGAAGATCAAGCAAGCCGCCGGCATAGAAAATTTCAAATGATAGGCGGTTTTGAGCGAGCCGGTCGCCGCGCCGCTGTTTTTTAATTCTTGTATCCGGCCGCGCAGCTCGCGGGTCGACATTTCCGCCGGAGCTTTTTGCGATTTATAATAATTATAAAAACTTTTGTCGATATTGATCTGCATATTGGCAAAATCGCTCTGGTAAGTCAGCGCGCCGCGTTCGTCGTATTTATGCACAAAGCCGTCTTCCAGCAGCCAGCGGCTCCCGTCCCAGCGCGCGTGTTTGGCCGTGATGACGCGGGGAAATTCACCGGTCAGCTCGTACACCGCGATGTCCTCCATGAGGTCGGTTTGCTTATTGATGCGGCGGATAAAAAAATAGCGCGTTTCGGATTCTTTAAAAAAAGTGTTTTCCAAAATATCCGGCAGTGGTTTTTTCAGAACAACTTTGTCGATCAGTTTGTCGGCCACGCCATTGGCCCAGGGCGTCAGCAGGTCGTTATTGGCAAAAGACAAAAACGCCGCCAAAATTCCAGCCGCAACGAACGGAATAACAATACGCAGCAGCGAAAAACCGCCGGCGCGCAGGACAGTGACTTCCGAAGCGGTGAGCATACGGATCAGCACCATCGCCGTCGCAAATAAAACGGCCATCGGGAAAAACAACACCATGATCGCCGGAATTTTGAAGATCAATATTTTAAAAACGATCTGGAACGGCACACTGTTATTGACAAACATGTCAATAAAACTAAAAACCAAATCGATCGTGCCGATGATGACCAGCGCGGCCATGCCCAGCAAAAAAAGGCTGGCTATTTCACTAACGACATAACGGTCGAGCAGCTTAAACCCGCCGATTATCCCCCGCCGCAGCATTTTTTTTAGTATTCTTCCAGACGCATCCGGCGGTGGTTTTGGCGCTCTCTTTCGCGCTGTTCTTTCTTGCGCAATTCCGAAGGTTTTTCATACATTTCCCGCTCGCGCAAATCCTGCAAAATATTTTCGTCTTTCACCTGTCTTTTGAACCGGCGCAGGACTTTTTCGATGTCCTCGTTATCTCTCGCTTCCGCGTAAGCCATAAAGCCTCCTTAATATGAATAGAAAACACTCTGTTTAATTTTAGCGCATTTTGACAAAATTGTAAAATTTTTGGTGAATTAGGCTGCGTTACCTAACGGGGGCGGTGCCCCATTAGGTAACACAACCCGCAGGGGCGCAAAGTGGAGATAAAAAGTGGAGATAAGGGGAGTCGAACCCCTGACCTATTGATTGCGAACCAATCGCTCTACCAGCTGAGCTATATCCCCACAAACCGCGGGTATTTTAACATAACAATTATTTTTTTTCTTAACCGGGCGGCCAGCCGAGAGCGCGGCCGGCCAGCAGGTGAAAATGCAGATGCGGCACGGTTTGGCCGGCC
>JAITIE010000114.1 GCA_031279615.1 Candidatus Margulisiibacteriota bacterium
GGTGGGAAGTCTGGCTGTATCACGGTTTGTGGGCGGTTTGGATTCATAAATTTTTGCATCTGCTGTATGTCTGCCGCCTGCCGGTTATTCCGCGGCTCGGCTCGCAAATCATGCGCGCGCTGACCGGCATCGAGATACATCCAGGCGCGAAAATCGGCAACGGGGTTTTTATCGATCACGGCAGCGGTGTAGTCATCGGCGAGACCGCGGAAGTTGGTGACAATTGTTTGATCTATCACGGCGTTACGCTCGGCGGCACCAGCACACGGCGGGTCAAACGCCATCCGACTGTCGGCGCGAACACGATTATCGGCTGCGGCGCTAAAATCATCGGCAATATCCACATCGGCCAAAACTGCAAAATCGGCGTGAATGCTATCGTCTTGAAAGACGTGCCGGATAATTCCACGGTGGTCGGCATGGCCGCGCGTGTGATTGTGCAGAACGGCGAAAAAGTCGACACCGACTGGGGCACACTGCCCGATCCGGTCGAGGACACAATAGTACATCTGATTCACCGCATCGTAACGCTGGAAGAAAAATTGAAAAATCTCGAGTCTAAATAATGCAAGTCTACAATACTTTAAGCCGCCAGAAAGAAGAGTTCGCGCCGCTCAAACCCAACAAAGTAAACATGTATGTCTGCGGCGTGACAGTTTATGATTATTGTCATCTCGGCCATGCGCGCGCCTATATTGTTTTTGATATGATTCGCCGCTATCTCCTGCATCAGGGTTACAAAGTAAATTACATTCAAAACTTCACGGACATTGATGACAAAATTATCCGCAAGGCCAACGAGTCCGGCTTGGACCCGCAAGCAATTACGGAAAAATTTATTCAGGAATATTTTACGGATTTTGACCGGCTCGGCATCCTGCGCGCGACGGATTATCCCAAAGCCACGGAGCATATAACCGACATCGTCGCGCTGATCGAAACGCTGGTGCAAAAAGGCCATGCTTACGCGGTCAACGGCGATGTGTATTACGATGTGACTTCTTTCCCGCGGTACGGAAAATTATCCGGCCGCAAATTTGAGGACAACGAGGCCGGCGCGCGCGTGGCAGTCGATGACGCCAAGAAAAATCCGCTGGACTTTGCGCTCTGGAAAGCCGCTAAAGCTGGCGAACCAGCCTGGTCGTCACCGTGGGGCAAGGGGCGCCCGGGCTGGCATATAGAATGTTCCGTCATGTCGATGAAAAAACTAGGCCAGTCTTTTGACATTCACGGCGGCGGACAGGATTTGATTTTTCCGCATCACGAGAATGAAATCGCCCAGTCCGAAGGCGCGACCGGCCAGCCTTATGTAAAATACTGGCTGCACAACGGCTTTGTAAATATCAATGAGGAGAAAATGTCTAAATCGCTGGGCAATTTTTTTACGATCCGCGATATCTTGCAAAAATACGCGCCGGAAACTCTGCGTTTTTTTGTATTGAGCACACATTACCGCTCGCCGATAAATTTTTCCGAAGAACAGCTCATCGAAGCGCAGAAAGGTCTAGACCGGTTGTATCAGGCGGTGTGGGAAAATTTACCGGACAGCTCGGCTCCGCTCGATGTCCGCGCCGCAGACGCCGCTAAAAATAATTATTCTTCTTACGAAAAAGAATTTACAGATTATATGGACGATGATTTTAATTCCGCCGGAGCATTAGGCGTGCTTTTCAATCTGGCCACGGCCGCCAACCGTGAGCATTCGCCGCAAGCCGCGGCCTTGTTAAAAAAACTCGGCGGCATACTCGGCCTGCTGCAAGCCGAAAAAAAAGCTACGGTCATACCGGCGGCAATCACCGCGCTGGCCGAGCAAAGACTGACAGCCAAGCAAAATAAAGATTTCACGCTAGCCGACAAATTGCGCGCGGAGATTCTGGCACAAGGCTATGCGCTGAAAGACACGGCGCAGGGGTTCATTTTGTCCAAACTTGCAAAATAAGTTAAAATCAATTTAATGAGCCTCAGCAAAAATACCCGCGCGCTAATTCACAGGGCTTGGCGCGAAGACGCGCCGCGCGGCGATATCACCGCCAAATTTTTCGGGGACAAACGCAAAATCATCAGCGGAAAAATTATCGCCAAAGCCGGCGGCGTGGTCTGCGGTTTGGAAATCGCCGCCTATTGTTTCCGCCGGGCTGATTTTCAAACTAAATTTTCCGACGGCGCCAAAATCAAAAAAGGCGCTGTGCTGGCCAAAGTCCAAGGCCGGCTAAATGACATCCTTTTAGCCGAGCGCGTCGCTTTAAATTTTCTCCAGCATTTGAGCGGCGTGGCCACGGAAACGCATAAGCTGGCAGCTCGGCTCAAAAGCGCCAAGGTCAAACTGCTCGACACGCGCAAAACCACGCCGCTGTTGCGCGAGCTGGAAAAATACGCGGTGCGCTGCGGCGGCGGACAAAATCACCGGTTCAATTTGTCAGAGCGGGTCTTGATCAAAGAAAATCATTTGGCCGGCTTGAAATTAAGCGACTTGCAAAAACGAATTAAACGCTTTAGATTTTGGCGGAAAAATAAAAAAATCGAGATTGAAGCCGCGACCTTGCGGCAAGTCAAAGATTTTCTGGCTCTGCCGGTCGATATTATTCTGCTGGACAATATGTCCGCCGCCGCAATTAAAAAAGCCGCCGCGCTGCGCGCTAAGCTCAACCCGCGAATCCGGCTGGAAATCTCCGGCGGGGTCAGCGAAAAAAATATCGCCGCGCTGGCCAAGCTCGGCGCGGATTATATTTCCTGCGGGAAAATCACGCATTCCGCGCCGGCGCTAGATGTCTCTCTGCTACTTGACGCCCGATGAAAACTATTTTAATTCTCGGCCAGACTTTTTCCGGCAAAACTAATATTTTTAATAATTTAGCCGCGCCGACCGGACAACAAAAACATTATCCGGGCAGTCCGCTAAAACTAAATGTCGGGCAAATCAAATTCGGCGGCCAAAAATACCACCTGGTCGAGGCTCCCGGCATTAACACGCTAATCCCCACTTCAGAAAATGAAACTATCGCGCTCAATCTGATCCTGAAACTCCAGCCGGATAAAATTATTTTCACGCTCAATGAAAAAAACCTGGAAAACAGTGTCCTAATTCTTATTCAACTGGCGGAACTTAATATCCCGTTTATTGTAAACTATCAAGCGCCCAGCGCCGCTGAACAAGAATATATTTTCGAGCAGACTAAGCTGGCGCATATTTTCAACACGCCGGTCATTATCAGCACACCGACTAAGGAACCGCGCCGGCGGGAAATTCAAAAAGCTCTGGACAGCGCGCATAAACCGCGCTGGGTCGGCAGTTATTCCAAAACGATCGAAAAAATCATTCAGGATTTCAGCGAACGGTTTAAATTTTCCGGCCAGCCGGAACAAAAAATTTCCTGGCGGTTTATATGTCTGATGTTGCTGCTCGGCAACAAAAACATTTACCACTGGATACGCCGCGCTTATCCGCCGCCGGTCTGTGATGAACTGCTGGCTTACGCGGCGGAGAAATACGCCATCGCCCATTCTTTTACGATCGCTAACCGCTGGGAAAGTCTGTCGCGCAGTCTTTTTTCTGAAATTTGGCAAAAAGAACAGCGCGGCGGCGCCAAGCTCTCGCATTTTTTTGAAGAATATTCGCTCCGCTTTTTTTGGGATTTGCTGATCGCCGCCGTGGCCGTATTCTCCATTTTTGCTTTTGTTCATTTTGTCGGCGGCAGACTGCTGGTCTATCTTTTTTACGATGAGCTTTTCGGCAAATACCTGGCGCCGTTCATCACTTATCTTTTTGTCAGCATTTTTGGCAATAATCTTTTCACGGATTTTTTTGTAGGACAGTACGGCCTGCTGACCACTGGCGCCGCTTACGCTTTCACTATTTTACTGCCAATCATGGGCTCTTTTTTATTAATTTATTCTTTTTTGGAAAACACCGGTTATATCCATCGGCTGGGCTTGACCTGCCACCGGCTGCTGCGACTGTTTGGGCTCAGCGGCAACAGCCTGTCCCCTTTATTATTCAGCTGTTGTAAAATCGCCGCGCTGAATAGATCCGCGCACTTGACAACACGCCGGGAACAAAACATTCAATTACTGCTCTTTATTTTTTTTATTCCCTGCGTTTCGCAATTGGTCATTATCTCTAATCTGCTGTCCATAATCCAGTTTCAGCACGCTTTGATTTTCGGCGGCGTTATGCTCCTGCAAGCCAGTCTTATTTTGGGACTGCACAGTCTGCTGCGGACACAGCCTCCAGTTAATTACAGCAGTAAAATCACGCCGCTGCATTTTCCTGACTGCGGCAAAATACTGGCGACAGCCGGCGCTTATCTATATTGGTATTTACGCAACATTACACCGTTGATACTTGGCGCGTCAGTCTTTCTTTTTGCAGCGCACAGCGCTGGCCTTTTAGAACTATTTCGCGTCTGGACCGCGCCGCTGATTCAGACCTTTTTAAATCTGCCGGAAGCTTTTACGGACAGCGTGGCGCTGGGACTTTTCCGCAAAGACCTTGGCGCTATTTCCCTGTACGATTTGGCAAACAATGGCATGTTAAATTCCATTCAAGTTTTAGTATCGCTGCTTTTCATTTCGCTTTCTCTGCCGTGCCTGGGGTTTCTCGGCGAACTGGCGCGGCAAAAGGGCTGGCTCAAAGCGCTGTTAATATTTTCTTTTTCCACAATTTACGCATTTACTATCGCGGCAATTGTCAATAAAATATTGCACATCTAGGAGCGGCCATGGAGAAAACCAGCAAACAGCAAAATGAGCGAACCCTGGCTGTCCTAAAAGTTTTTTATAAAGAACTGCTGGGCTTAACCGCCAAAAAAGCCGCCGAGCAGGCGGAAATTTTAGCCGCCAATATTTCGCCAGAAATTCTCGAAAGATTTTGCGCGTTGATCGGCCACGGCTACCAGCACAATATTCCAACCGGACCCTGCTGCGCGCAGGCCAGACAATTTCATGCCGCCGCTGTTTTGCCGCTCAATCGTCTGCCGCTCGGTGTCAACGCTAAAGTTATTTATATCCACACGGGTCAGGATCAGGCCTTGGCGCGTTTGTATGAGCTTGGCGTTTATCCCGGTCAAACCCTGCGCATCCAGCAACTCTATCCAACCTATATTTTGCTGGTCGACGGCAGTCGTCTGGCTATCGACAGCCGGCTGGCTAAAGCAATTTACGTGGAGAAAATTTAAAACCGCAGTCCGGCAAAACAACCGGCTTTTCAAAATAGCTAAACAGGCGCGGATACTCGTAACAAAACACCGGACGCAGCAAATTATACGCGCCGCAGAGACCGTCCGGGCGTAAATAATTGCAGGCAAAGACTATCACGCCGTCCTCAATAAAACTGCCGATCAAACGCAGATTATTGAAATAAGCGTTCCACCAAACCGCCAGATTGCGCAGCGGGCGCAAACGCAGCATACGCGGCTCCATACCGATCAAGATTTGTTTGCAGCATTCTCCGCACTTGCGGCAGTGGCCGGAGCGCCGGTAAGGATAAGGCAGCACCCACCGCGCCAGCGCTCTGTACCAGTAATCAATCCAGGAAATTATCCGGATTAGCACAATTAAAATAAATTTAAAAATATAAATGCAGGCCTCCGGATAACAGCATGCCGGTATGGTCTTGATTTTGAGGCCCCACATTTGCGCCGGTGGAAAAACGTTTTTCCAAACCAAACTCCACGCTCAAAAACAAACCGTTCACGCCCAGCGGCGAACATTCCACACCAAAACCAGCGTCGCTGACCATTGTGCGGATATTACGGTCAGAGTTTTCTTTGTCCGTGAAACTGTCCGTGCCGCCGCCACCGTATAGATAGCCGGAGAACGGCGCGTTAAAAAAAACTTTGTCCGCCAGCCAGAAAAGCAAACGGCCACCGGAGTAGGTGCGCTGGCTGTCCAGCCAGCCAAAAGCCTGCAAACCCAAACGCTCCGTAAACCACCATTTGGCCGAGATGCCGCCCAAAGAAGCCGTGTCCAGCATAGCGGAAGCCTGCGCGCCAAGACCAAAATTACCGCGCGTCTCGCGGATGCGCGCCGCTTCCACGTCCACCGCTCCGCGCGAGGCCACGTTGGTTTTAAAATCCACAAAATGCGCCGTCGGTATTGTCTTTATTTCGTCCTCGCCGACCCGATGCATCTTGGCGTAAATTTTCTTGCCACGGTAATTGACCACCACATAATGCTCGCCCGCGTCCACTTCGTAATCCTGCACGGATTCCCCGCCGGCGCGCACACCGTCGATATACACTTCCGCGCCCGGCAAATCGGTAATGACATTGAGCCGTCCTTTCTCTGCCAAACTCACCGCCGCCAGCAGCACCCAGAAAACCAAAAATTTTTTCATACTTCTCCTCCTTTAAAAATAAATATGACAGCCCCCGCTGAATTTTAAATTAAAATAATCCGTGGAAGGCTCTTGGTCTGCTGTAAAATACCGAGTAAAAGTTCT
>JAITIE010000124.1 GCA_031279615.1 Candidatus Margulisiibacteriota bacterium
TTTCCGCTTCAGGATGTTTTTCGGGGAAACCAGCCGCGGCGACAGACAGCGCGGTATTTTTTTTGACAAAACGGATCAGCTCCGCCGCATGCTGAAAAGCGCCGTTCTCCGGCTGATAAGCGGGATTGTCTTTCGGCGCGTCGCCACGCAGGGCTAAAATATTTGCAATGCCCCAGCCGGAAACTTTTTGCAAAAAAGCCAGCAGCGATTTTTCGCTGGAGCCAATACAGGTCAGATGTGTCATCAGTTCAAGATTTAATTCATGTCGGATTTTCTCCAGCAGCAGCAAACTGCGTCCCTGAGTCGTGCCGCCGGCGCCGTAGGTGAGCGAAATCAGCGCGGGCTGCAATTCTTTGAGTTTTTCCAGCTCGATCAAAAGCGGCGCCAGTCCGTCGTCGGTTTTGGGCGGGAATATCTCAAAAGAAATGACCGGTCGAGACTGCGAATATATTGTGGCTAAACGCATAATTCTATTCCCACCGGACAATGGTCAGAGCCTGCGACATCGGCCAGAATAAAAGCGTCTTTTAGGTTTTTTTGCAGACCGCTCGTGATAAAAAAATAGTCAATTCTCCAGCCGGTGTTTCTTTCGCGTGAGTGCGTTTTGTAATCCCACCAAGTGTACAGCTCCGGCTCGGGGTGAAATTGCCGCAATGTGTCCACGAAACCGCTGGCCAGCAGCTGATCGATCCAGGCGCGCTCGACTGGCAGGAAGCCGGAAGTGTTGGAGTTTTCTTGAGGGTGCGCGAGGTCAATCTCTTGATGCGCGGTGTTTACATCGCCGCAGATAATTATTTCCTGCCCGGCCTTTTGCAGTTTTTGGCAGCAGGCCAGCGTCGCCGCGTAAAAATCCATTTTGTAGTCCAGCCGCTCTTGATTTTTTTTGCCATTGGGAAAATAAATGTTCAGCAGGGTGAACGCCGGATATTCAGCGATAATCACACGGCCTTCACGGTCAAAATGCGGCAGGTCAAAACCGTGCCGCGCCTGCCGCGGCTGGATTTTGGTGTAAAGCGCCGTGCCGCTGTAGCCTTTTTTCTCGGCGGACGACCAATAGGCTGTGTAGCCAGGCACATTCAATAATTCCTCGTTCAACTGTTCCGGTTCAGCTTTGGTTTCCTGCAGGCCAAGAATATCCGGCTGTTCTTTTTGCAGCCAGGCCAAGAAACCTTTTTTCTGCGCGGCGCGTATGCCATTGACATTCCAGGAAATTAACCGCACTTATTTACTCCGCAAGAGAAAATAAACCTGCTCGGCAGTGTCTTCCAGGTCAGCGGTGTCCAAATTTTGTGAGTTAGCGGTCACGACAGAAATTTTATACGGAGAGGCATAACTGCCGTCGAGACCGAGCAGGACGATGTTGTTTGCCCCGCTGTAGACTTCCAGCAATTCGTCCAGCTCCGGCGCGCCGCCGCGAACCAGAGTTTCAATAAGCAGCACGCCGTTGTACTCTGCGAAATTATACGCCGGTATATTATTGAGGTCATCGATGACCAGTGAATAATACGCTCCGGCGCGCGCGTGCAGCTGCTGGAGAAAACCGACAGTGTAAGCGGATTTTTTGGTCAATACCAAAATGCGCCGAGTGGTCAGCTCATTGGTCAGCTCGGTCAGCGGCATAGTGTCGCCGCTGTTCAGACAACCGCCGCAGAGTATCAGCGCGGAGAGTAAGACCAAAAATAATTTACGCATGGGTTAGATTGTACTAAAGATTTCCGCCTTAGCCAATTTTGGCCAGCGCCTCGGCCAGCGTCCGCGGCGTGATCAATTCCAGGGCGTATTTTCTCTGCAAATTTTTAAGATTGCCTTGCGGGAAAACCGCCGCGGCAAAACCGAGCTTTTCCGCTTCATTGAGCCGCTTCTCAATATTGCCGACCGGACGCAATTCTCCGCCAAGGCCGATCTCGCCGCAAGCGCAAATTTTCCGGCCAAAAATCATCTCACGAAAACTCGACGCGACAGCCAGAGCGATAGCCAGATCGGCGCCGGTGTCGTTGACTTTCACGCCGCCGACCACATTTAAAAAAATATCCTGCGCGCTCAATTCCAGACCGCATTTTTTTTCCAGCACGGCCAGAATAATCGCGGCGCGGTTGTAATCCAGACCGGTAATCGTGCGGCGCGGCAAGGACAGGGCTGAACGCGCGGCCAGCGCCTGTATCTCCACCAAGAAAGACCGGCTGCCTTCCAGACAGGCCGTGACCATAGTGCCCGGTATGTCCAAATCATTTTGAATAAAAAGCTCAGAGGCGTTGGGCACTTCGACGAGACCTTCGGCGCGCATGTCAAAAATACCGATCTCATTGGTCGAGCCGAAACGGTTTTTGATGCCGCGCACGATACGGAAATTCTGCGAACGCTCGCCCTCAAAATAAAGCACGGTGTCCACCATGTGTTCCAGCACTTTGGGACCGGCCAGCGCGCCTTCTTTGGTCACGTGCCCGATAAAAATTGCCGCGAAGTTATTGTCTTTCAAAAAACGGATCAGCCAGGCCGCGGACTCGCGCACCTGTCCCACCGAGCCTGGCGCGGCGGGCAGGTCCGGGTGATAAATTGTCTGAATAGAGTCAATAATTGTCAGGGCGGGGCGGTATTCCTGAATTGCTTTTTCGATCTCAAAAATATTGGTCGCGCACAACAGCGCAATATTTTGGACAACGGCGCCCAGTCTTTCCGCGCGCAGTTTGATTTGCTGCGCGGATTCCTCGCCGGAAATATAAAGGGTTTTCAAGCCTTGGGCGGCCAGCGCGCTGGCAAGCTGCAGACTAATTGTTGATTTGCCAATGCCGGGCTCGCCGCCGAGCAAGGTGATCGACCCTCCGCAAAATCCACCGCCCAGGACGCGGTCAAATTCCACGAGGCCGGTCGCCAGATGTGTTTCACTGCCGGCGTTCACACTGTCCAGCGCGATTACTTTGCCGGACTTGGTTTCTTTGACAAAAGTCTTAGTCACGACGGAAGTTTCCGCGGCAAAAGTGTTAAAGCCGCCGCAACCAGGGCATTTGCCGAGCCAGCCCAGCGCCTCAAAACCGCAGGCCTGACAGACATATTTGACTTTAGTTTTGGCCATAGGCCTACTATAATAACACCATGCACCCGATTTTTTTAGACTTAGGTTTTGCGCAGATCCGCTACTATGGCTTGATGTACGCCGTCGCTTTGCTCGCCGGCATTAAATTAATTTTGACGGAAGTTAAACGCCGCAAGCTCGGCGGCACGGAAGACCAGATTTTGAATATTATTCTCGGCGCTTTTGTTGGCGCGTTATTGGGCGCGCGGATTTACTATGTCGTTTTCAATCTGCCGCTTTACCGCGATAATCTCTGGGAGATTCTAGCCGTCTGGCACGGCGGGCTGGCGATTCACGGCGGGATTTGCGGCGGCGTTTTAGTTGGCTGCCTGCTGTGCCGGTTTTATAAAATCGCGCCCTGGAAATTTGCCGATTGCGCGTCGCCGGCCGTTTTACTCGGTCAGGCGATCGGTCGTTTCGGCAATCTAATGAACGGCGACGCGCATGGCTTGCCAACGAGCCTGCCCTGGGGATTGATTTTTCCGGCGGGCACTCCGGCTGGCGACGAATTCCCCAATCTGCCTTTGCACCCGACGATGCTTTACGAAATGATTTTGAATTTTTTGTTTTTTCTGATTTTGTACCGCTGGCAGAAAAAAAATAATTATAAAGACGGTTATATTTTTGGCCTGTATCTGATTTTTTATTCCATGGCGCGTTTCCTGGTGTCCTTTTTCCGCGCGGACGATTTGTATTTCTTGGGCTGCAATCTGCCGCAGCTGGTCAGCCTTGTTTTAATTGCGGTTTGTGGTTATATTATTTGGCGTTACAAATTGTACAGGGCTAAAGAAGGCGTGAAATGATCACTGCTAAATTGTCAATTGCCGTCCGCGAGCTGGACGAAACGAAATTAAAAAAACCGCCCGTTCCCGGCCAGAAATTACTTTTCGGCAAAGAATTTTCCGACCGCATGTTTACACTGAAATACACGGCGGCCAAGGGCTGGCACGATGCGGAAATCCGCCAGTATGAAAATCTTTCCCTGTCACCGGCGGCTCTAGTCTTGCATTACGCGCCGGAAGCTTTCGAGGGACTGAAGGCTTACCGCCAGCCGGACGGCGGTGTGGCGTTGTTCCGCCCGCGCGATAATTTTCGGCGCCTGAACGCTTCGGCGGAGCGCGTCTGTCTGCCGGCGCCGGACATTGATTTTGCGCTCTCCGCTCTGACCGAGCTGGTGCGCCTCGAGCAAAATTGGGTGCCCGCGGACCCGGGCGCTTCTTTATATATACGGCCGACGCTGATCGGCGTTGACCCTTATGTCGGCCTGAAAGCGCCGGAGGAAGCGCTCTTCTATATTATCCTCTCGCCGGTGGGGGCTTATTACGCGCACGGCTTTGAGCCGGTGTCGATTATGGTCGAGGATGAATATGTGCGGGCGGTGCGCGGCGGCCTGGGCGCGGCCAAGACCGGCGCCAATTATTCCGCGTCGTTGCTGGCCGGTCAGCTGGCTAAGAAAAAAGGCTTTGATCAGGTGCTCTGGCTCGACGGCGTCGAACGGCGCTATGTCGAGGAAGTCGGCTCGATGAATATCTTTTTTGTTTACGGCGAAAAAATCGTCACTTCCGCGCTCAACGGCTCTATCCTGCCGGGCATTACGCGGGATTCGGTGATTAAATTGAGCCGGCATTGGGGCTTGGAAGTCGCGGAAGACAAACTGGACATCGAGCAGATAATCGCCGACATCACTGCCGGCAAAATCACGGAGATTTTCGGCTCGGGCACGGCGGC
>JAITIE010000078.1 GCA_031279615.1 Candidatus Margulisiibacteriota bacterium
TGTGGTATAATATAGTCAGGTGATAAGTATGGAATTATTATTTAATATATTCATGTGGCTTTTTATAGCGTTTAGCCTTACCTGTGGAATATATGGTATGGTTGGCGTTATGAAACGTAAAGTCGATTGGGCAGAATTTGGCGGCGACCTATTATCTAGATTGCTTTATGCATTAAACCTTTAGTTTTTATTGTTAGATTTATTTTGAACAGCAAACAAAATCTGTTTTAAATTATCGCTTAATCCTCTTTTATTTATTGAGTTTTGCAACAATTTACTAGCGATTCCCGTCAGCGGACTTATTCCCCGTATGGCATACTTATGCACTACTGGCATGAATGGTAAAGCGGCGGCGGCTACAACCGGATTTTTCGCGGCCAACACTCCACCCCCAACACCGGCTGCGCCTATAGCTTGTTTATGGAAATTATCCGCTATAGACCGTAAGCGCACTATTGAATTTCTCCGCTGCTGCGATACGCTTTAATTCTGGCATGAACTTTGCGTCTTTTGGTAATTGGCAAAAATTTAGAGGGAAAGGATAGTCAAAATCAAGGGAAATATAGGATGGAGCAGCCAGTTAAAGAACTTGTGGTACGGGACGGCTTTGGGTGCAAAGTCAGGCATGAAACTATTCAGAAAGATATACAGATTTTCAAAGTGTCAACTACAGGCAAGATAATCAAACGTCATAACCTGTGCTTCCAGCCACAGCGGGACGGGCATATCACAACCCCGGCGGAGGTTTTGCCAAACGGGTGCATAAATCCCTGGGCAATTTATCGCCCCTGGATTTTTGGATTAAATCCTCTGCCAAGTCTCATATGTGGGTAACTCATACATCCCCTTGACAACTCCCCAAATCTCTGTTATATTCGTGAAATAAATCACAAATGAAAGGGGTTTTTATGGCCAGGACAGCGGCAAAAACAACAAAAAAAGCGGCGGTCAAACCAGCGATTGTCGGCAATATTCTAACACTGGATGATCTGAACAAACTGATCGCCAGAGTAAAAGAGGCGCAGAACATTTACGCGACTTACCCGCAGGAAAAAGTCGACGCGATTTTCAAAGCGGCGGCCACGGCGGCGGACAAAGCCCGCATCGATCTGGCGGAAATGGCGGTCGCGGAAACCGGCATGGGCGTGCTGGAAGATAAGATTATTAAAAATCATTTTGCCGCGGAGTATATTTACAACAAACACAAAAATGCCAAAACCTGCGGCGTGGTGTCCTGGGACAAGGCCAACGGCATCAAGACCGTGGCGGCGCCGCTGGGGCTGATCGCCGGCATAGTCCCGACCACCAACCCGACCTCCACCGCGATTTTCAAAGCCCTGCTGGCGCTGAAAACCCGCAACGCGATTATTTTCTCGCCACACCCCCGCGCCAAAAAATGCACCGTCGCGGCCGCGCGTCTGGCGCTGGAAGCCGCGGTGCAGGCCGGCGCGCCGGAAAATATTATCGCCTGGCTTGACGAGCCGACCATCGAGCTGAGCAACGCGCTCATGACGCATCCGGATATTCACACCATACTGGCCACCGGCGGTCCTGGCATGGTCAAAGCGGCCTACTCCAGCGGCAAGCCGGCGCTGGGCGTCGGACCGGGCAACACACCGGCTATTATCGACGAGACGGCGGACATTGACATGGCGGTTTCCTCTATCCTGCTGTCCAAAACTTTTGACAACGGCATGATTTGCGCCTCCGAGCAATCGATCGTGGCGGTGGCGGATGTGTACAAAGCGGTGAAAAAAGAACTGACCCTGCGCGGCGCGTACCTGCTCAGCCGCGCGGAAGCGGACAAGCTCGGCAAGATAATTCTCAATGACAAAGGCGCGGTCAACGCAGCCATTGTCGGCCAGCCGGCCAGCAAGATCGCGGCTCTGGCCGGACTGAAAGTACCGGACCATGTCAAAGTTTTAGTCAGCGAGGAAACTTCCTACGCCGCGGACAATCCTTACGCTTACGAAAAACTGTCGCCGATTTTAACGCTCTACAAAGCTAAAGATTTCCAGGAAGCGGTGAACATTGCCGGCGCTTTGATCGAGCTGGGCGGTCTGGGACACACCGCGGCGCTGTACACCGACGAGCGCACGCAAGAACGCATTGATTATTTTGCCAATAAACTGCCGACCTGCCGCCTGCTCATTAACTCGCCCTCATCGCACGGCGGTATCGGCGATCTGTATAATTTCCGTCTCGAGCCTTCGCTGACCCTCGGCTGCGGCTCCTGGGGCGGCAACTCCGTCAGCGGCAATGTCGGAGTACAGCATCTGCTCAATCTCAAAACTGTCGCGGAAAGGAAAGAAAATATGCTGTGGTACAGGGTTCCCCCAAAAATTTATTTCAAGCGCGGTTCGACCGATCTCGCGCTGCGTGAATACGAGGGCAAGAAACGCGCTTTCATCATCACCGACCGCTTTTTGTTCACCAGCGGCGCGACCCGCAGTATCACCAATGTGCTGGAGGAGCTCGGCATAGCTTACGAAATATTTTTTGAAGTGCAGCCGGACCCGACTTTGAGCACGGTCAACGCCGCCTTGAATATAATCCGGCCTTATGAACCGGACCTGATCATCGCGCTGGGCGGCGGCTCGCCAATGGATGTGGCCAAAATCATCTGGCTCATGTACGAGCAGCCCGGCGCTAAATTTGAAGACATCTCAATGCGTTTCATGGACATCCGCAAACGCATTTGCGCCATTCCCGAACTGGGCAAAAAAGCCCAGCTGGTCTGTATCCCGACGACATCCGGCACCGGTTCGGAAGTCACGCCGTTCTCGATCATCACCGATGACAAAGAGCATGTGAAATACGCGATAGCGGACTATGCTCTGACGCCGTCCATGGCGATTATCGATCCGGATTTTGTGGACGGCATGCCCCGAAGTCTGACGGCGGCTGGCGGCATCGACGCGCTGGTGCACGCGGTCGAGGCTTATGTCTCCATAATGGCGACGAATTTTACCAACGCGCAGGCTCTGGAAGCGATCAAGCAAATTTTCCGCTACCTGCCCCGCTCCTATAAAGAAGGCCGCAACGACCCGCGCGCCCGGGAAAAAATGCACTATGCCGCGACGATCGCCGGCATGTCTTTTGCCAACGCGTTCCTGGGCATTTGCCATTCTCTGGCGCATAAGCTCGGCGCGGCTTTTAATATCCCGCACGGCATCGCCAACGCGCTGCTTTTTTGCCAGGTGATCCGTTTCAACGCGACGGACTGTCCCAAAAAACAGGCGGCTTTTCCGCAGTACAAAGCGCCGGAAGCCAAGAAGCGTTACGCGCAAATTGCCCACAATCTATATCTTGGCGGCAAGACCGAAGACGAGCAGGTCGAGTTGCTGCTCAAAGCGATCGCCAAACTGAAAGCGGACCTGGAAATCCCCAACTCCATTCAAGAATATTTGGCCAAACACAGTCCCGCCGTGAAAGAAGCGGATTTTCTAGGCAAGCTGGATTTTCTCGTGCGCAACGCTTTTGACGATCAATGCACGGGCGCCAATCCGGTTTATCCGCTAATGAGCGATCTCAAACAAATCTATCTTGACGCTTATTATGGAAAATTTTAACTGCAAAAAACCGTCCGGACTGCCCGAACAGCGCGGGCGGCGGACAAGGCCGCCAGGCTTTTTATAACAGGAGCAAAATGAACAGCGCCAACCCGGTGTACACCCTGCAAAATGAATGTCAGGACTGCTATAGGTGTGTGCGGGTCTGCGCGGTTAAAGCCATTAAGATACAAAACGGCCGCGCGGAAGTAATGCCGGAACGCTGTGTAGCCTGCGGCGCCTGCGTGGCCAATTGTCCGGCCGGCGCCAAACGCATCCGTTCAGACCTCGAAAAAGTCCGCAATCTGCTGCTCCAAAAGAAAAAAATTATCGCGTCGCTTGCTCCGAGCTGGCGCGGCGTTTTTGAATACAGCGCGGAAAAAATGCTTGCCGCGCTGCAAACGCTGGGGTTTCACGCCGTTAGTGAAACCGCGCTCGGCGCGCAGGAAGTTTCGATCCAGACCGCCCGGCTGCTCAACGCGAGCGGCAGGCAGCTGCATATTTCCAGCGCCTGTCCGGTCATCGTCGACTATGTGCGGTTGTACAAGCCGGAGTTTACGTCATACATCACCCCGCTGGCTTCCCCGCTGCTGACTCATGCCAAACTGCTGAAAGACATTTACGGCGCAGACAAGGCAGTGGTTTTTATCGGGCCGTGCGTCGGCAAAAAAAACGAGGCTGACCGCAATCCCGGGCTGCTGGCTGCCGCGTTGACTTTTGACGATCTTAAATACTGGATCAAGGAAGCTTATCTCGATCCGGAAACTTTGCCGGCGGACGGTCAAGAATTTGTGCCGGAAAACGCTTACGAAGGCTCGCTGTACCCGCTCGACGGCGGCATGAACGAAACACTGCGCCGTTGTGGTGTTCGGGAAAATGTCCAGCTCATCAATATTTGTTCGCTGGAATTATTCAGCGACGCTCTGAAAAATTTCGAAGCGCCAAAATTAACCTCGCCGCTGTTTATCGAAGCTCTGGCCTGTGTGGGCGGCTGCATCGCCGGACCCTGCGCCGCCGGCAAACGCTCGCGCTTGCTGATGATCGCGGATATTTTGCACAACGCGCGGCGCCGCCCCAATATTCCTCCTCAGCCGCGCGTGATTGAGCCACGCCAATACCAGCCGGCTGGCAGCGCCTCCTCAAAATACACACCGGCAGAAATTCAGACCGCGCTGAAAAAACTCGGCAAATACACGCCGGAAGATGAGTTAAATTGTTCGGGCTGTGGCTACAACACATGCCGTGATCTAGCGCAGGCCTTGCTGGACGGCACGGCGGAGATTTCCATGTGCGTGTCCTACATGCGCAAAACCGCCACGCGCAAAGCCGCCGCCATGCTCCAATCCATGCCGTCCGCGATCGTCATGCTCGACAAAAATCTGCAGACTCTGGAAGTCAACGAATCTTTTAACAAAATGTTCCGGGAAAAAGACCTTCAGGATTTTGCCCCTTTTTTTCGCGCGGTGCTGCGCACCAATAACGATTTGCGCAAAGAGCATTATGCCTACAAAGACCGGCTTTACGATCTGCATATTTTTTCAGTCGAGCCCAATGAAATAATCGGCGCGTTAATCACAGATATCACCCGCACTCAGGACAGCCGCGAACGGGTGGCGGATAAAGCCCGCGAGGTCATTGCCAAAAATGTCGCCGCCGTGCAGGAAATCGCCAGTCTGCTCGGCGAACACATGGTGGAAACCGAAGCCCTGCTCAACTCTATCGCCGAGAATTATTCCAGCCACCAGGAGAACTGATTTGTTTATCGATATTGCCTGCGCTCAGCTCAGAAAACACAAACAAAACGCCTGCGGCGATTATTTTATTTCCCAAAGAATCCCTGAGGAAAACCGCCTGCTGGCAGTCTTGTCCGACGGTCTGGGCAGCGGCATCAAGGCCTCGATACTCGCCAACATGACCGCCACAATGCTGCTGCGTTCTCTTGAAAAAAATATAGAAATTAAAAAAGCCGCGGAGATTATGCTGCATTCCCTGCCTGTCTGCAAAGTGCGCGGCATTAGCTACGCGACTTTTTCCGCGCTGGACTGCGCTGAAGATGGACAGGTCAGCGTTGTGGAAGAAGGCAACCCTGACTTTCTCTTGTTGCGCGGGACAAAACTTGCGCCGGTAGAGCATAAGGAAATCGTTTCCGCCGCTTTCCCAAACCGCAAACTCAAATTTTATCAATTCCAAGCCGGGCTGGACGACCGGCTGATTTTTTGCTCCGACGGCGTGACACAGGCCGGCCTGGGCGACAATCCTGCTTATCCGCGCGGCTTTGGCCAAGACGGGCTGCTGGACAAAATAACAAATTGCTTGACCGCCGCGCCAACTCTGTCCAGCGCGGAGCTGGCTCAAATTATCGCGCAGAGCGCGGCGGAAGTCGAACCGCACAGCCTGCCTCAAGATGATATTTCGGCGTGCGTGGTTTATTTTAGAAATCCCCGCGAAGCTTTGCTCTTCACCGGCCCGCCCTACGCGCAGGAAAAAGACGCTTACTACGCCATTATTTTTGACGAGTTTGCCGGTCCCAAAGCGATTTGTGGCGGAACCACCGCCAATATTATTTCCCGCGAACTCGACAGACCGGTGTCCACGCCGCCCGCTCAGCATAGCGGCAGTCTGCCGCCGGTTTCATCCATGCCCGGCGTCGCCCTGATCACCGAGGGCATCTTGACGCTGACCCGCGCTCTGGAATACCTGGAAAAAGACAAGTTCGCCGAAAAGGACGCGGCTGGCCAGTTGGTGGATTTTATTCTGCGGACGGACATTCTGAGCGTCATGCTGGGCGCAAAAGTTAATCAAGCGCATTATGACCCCGCGCTGCCAATCGAGATAGAGATCCGCCGTAATGTTGTCAAAAAAATCGCGGCGGTCTTGCAGTCTAAATATTTTAAAAAAGTTGAGATACAATACATCTAGAAAGGTACAATTATGCGGACTATCGAAGTGCAAAAATTGAAGCGGGAAATTTTAGTTTATTTGATCAAGGCTTTTTACAGCGGTGACTTTGCGGAAAATGTCCGTCTGATACCATACGCTATGCGTCCTAAAGGTTCGCCGGTGCCTTTTCGCTGCTGTATTCACAAAGAAAGAGCGATTCTGCGTTCGCGCACGCTGGCGGGGCTGGGACTCGCCATCGAGGATGATAATGAGCGCGTGGAATTATCCGCTTACGCGGCGCAGGCCCTGCATAGAACGCGCAACGCCGAAAATCCGCTGACGGTTTTGCAAAGCGCCTGTCAGGGCTGCGCGGAAAGTTTTATTCATGTCACCGATCTTTGCCAAAACTGCGTGGCCAAGTCCTGCATCAATTCCTGCAAATTTGGCGCCATAAAAACCGCGCGCGGCCGCGCCAGCATCGACAATGCCAAATGCAAAAAATGCCGTCTGTGCATCAAAGCCTGTCCTTATCAGGCTATCGTCAAAACAATCGTGCCCTGCGAAAACGCCTGCCCGACCGGCGCGATCGCCAAAGACAGCGGCGGTCTGGCCTGTATCGACACCGCCCAATGCATCTCTTGCGGCAGATGCGTCGTCGCCTGTCCTTTTGGCGCGATACACAATAAAAGCCAGATAATCGACGTGCTGAAAAAAATCAAGGAAGGGAAAAAAGTTATCGCCATGCTCGCGCCGGCCATGCTCGGTCAAATGCCCTGCGCGGCCGGACAACTGCACAGCGCGCTGAAAAAAAGCGGCTTCGCGCAAGTTTATGAAGTCGCGCAGGGCGCGGAAATAACGGCGCGCACTGAGGCCAAAGATCTGGCGGAGCGTCTGCAAAACGGCGCGGCGTTCATGACGACTTCCTGCTGCACGGCCTATAATGAATTGGTCAAAAAACATTTGCCGGAAATCCGGCCCTTTGTCTCGCGCACGCAAACTCCCCTGCACTACACGGCGGAAATCGCCCGCCGTGAACAACCGGACGCCGTCAATGTTTTTGTCAGCCCCTGTCTGGCCAAGTTTACGGAAGCGCGGCAAGATTCCCAGATCGATCACGTGCTGACTTTTGAGGAAATCAGCGCGCTGTTCAGCGCTTTAAATATCGAGCCGGAAGAATTGCCGGAAGAAAATTTTGCCTATAATTCCGCCCGGGAAGCGCGCGGCTTCGCGCTCAGCGGCGGTGTGGCCAAATCAGTGCAGGCGGCCTGGACCGGCGATCCGGCGGCGGTCAAACCCGCGCTAATCAACGGGCTGCCTAAAACAGCGCTCCATGAATTGCGCGCTTACGCCCAGCAGGGACGCTGCCCCGCCGGTAATTTGCTGGAAATCATGTGCTGTGAAGGCGGCTGCGCCAATGGCCCGGCGGTCATCAACGCGGAAAAAGCCGCGGCCGCCCGGATCACGAAATACGCGGCTGAGGCGGCCACGCTGGCGGATCAACAAATATGAGCGTCCCGATTTCTGGCAAAGTCATCAAACGCCTGACTTTATATCACCATATCTTGAGCGACTGCCTGCTGAAAGCCAAAGAATATATTTCCAGTCAGCAGATCGCCGAGCTGCTCAAAATTGACGACTCGCAGGTGCGCAAGGACATCGCGCTCTGCGCGGCCAGCGGCAAGACCAATGTCGGCTACAACGCGCCGGAATTAAAAAAAGCCATTGAACAGTTATTGGGTTTCCAGGCGCAAAAAGCGGCTTTTATCCTCGGCGCGGGCAATCTGGGCAGCGCGCTAGCCAAACACGCAGATTTTGCGGACTACGGCCTGGATATCGCCGCGCTTTTTGACATCGACCCGGCCAAGATCGACCGGCTGATCAATGGCAAAAAAATCTATCCGCTCTCCGAACTGCACCACGTGGCCACGCACGAGCAGCTGGTCAATAAACGCCGGGTGGAAATCGCCATCCTGACCGTGCCGGCCAGCGCGGCGCAAAAGTCCGCTGAGCTGCTCGTACAGGCGCAAATAAAATACATCTGGAATTTCACGCCGACCATTCTGTCCGTGCCGGACAGCGTCCGCGTCTGCAATGAAAATCTAGTTGGAAATTTTTTAGAGTTTACGAATAATTGATCATCATCCAGTGATATTTGCCACAAGCCGTGGTCTAGTATATATGTCGGCGTCTGGAACGGCTGACCCGCGAACACGTCATTATTTGTCGAATTTGCTCCGTGTTTTGTTCAAGCGTGACAAAGCGGTCAAAGTCGCTTTCGAACACGCGGTCTTGAATAATACGATACTTTTCAAATTCGGTTTCCGCATGTTGCTTGGCGATTTCAGTGGTTACTCTTCCGGCGTGTTTCAATATCTCGCGATCTGCAACCTGTAAAAAGAGATTCAGCCGCTTTTCCCAATCTTCCATTGTCATAGGGATTTTTCGTTGTGCCATATCTTCCGCTACATCGAGATATGCGTTAACTATCCTTGACATTGCTGACAATTCGTCATCGGTGAGGTAGTTTTTTGCGATGGAGACATCAAACTGCTGAATTTTGCCCTTTGGTGCGTCCTTCCAAGTAGTCAGCCCCATATGCGGTTTTTTGGCGTCTGCTCTGTCAACGATAAGTTCGGCGGCGGTATGTCCGTGAATGGCCCAGTGCAGTTTGTTTTGTACGGTAGCGAAGAACCGTCTTGTCGCTGCGGCGGCACTGTCATAATCAAGGGCAGTCGCGTAAATGTCGGTCAGTTTTTGGTAGAACCTGCGCTCTGACAGGCGTATCTCGCGGATACGCTGTAACTGTTCTTCAAAATATTGCTCTGTCAGCACAGAGTTTCCCTGTTTGATACGCTCGTCGTCCATTGCGTAGGCTTTAATGGTGTACTCTTTTATAATATCCGTCGCCCATTTGCGAAACTGCACGGCTCGTTCACTGTTCACTTTATAGCCGACAGCGATAATCGCCGAGAGATTATAATGCTTGGCGTCGTATTTTTTCCCGTCGGCAACAGTTATTCGAAAATTTCGAATAACTGCATTCTCCTCTAACTCGTGGTCTTGGAAGATTTTCTTCAAATGGTAATTGACGGTATGTGTTTCAACATCATACAAAACGCCGAGCATTTTCTGCGTAAGCCATACATTCTCATCAGCATAGACTGCCTCTACGCCGCCCTCACCTGTCGCCGCGATAAACGTCAAGTACTCCGCCGCCGAAGAGCGGATTGTAATCTCAGCTTTCCTCTTCTTTGCCATTGTATTACCCGTACAGTTGGGGGTTTGGAATTTGGATTTGTTATTGCGCATACTTTTTGCATCCTCTAATTTGACGTTGTGTCATAGCAGTAGCACTTCTATTCTATCTGCTCGTAAGGGAATAGGCTCTTGATGTTCTTGTGCAGATAAGAGCCGATTGACGGCGCACTCTTTAATCCATCAAACTCACCAACAGGTACACCCTTGTAGATGTAGAGCGTATTATTTGTGAATCGCACATAGAGTATTTGATTGGTTCCGTCGTACCCAATCTCTGCTACGTTTGATGAATTGACAGTAATCATTTCTACGCCATAATTATTCATTTTTTGTTTTCCTCCAATTTGAATTTCTTGTTTCGCCATAGGGAAACAAGTTGCGCTTTTATCTCATCCAACGCAGATTTATATTTCATGTTCCTTGATATTTCAGTCTCCACCATTTTGGTCATCTCTGCAACAACAGGAACGAAAGGAGCGTCGTTACTGTGTCTTGCAAATGATGTACCTGCGCCAAATAGAAACGCTATCTTCTTCTTGTCCGATACCAACACTTGCTGTATACCCCTAACTGTTTCAGATGGGTCAAAGAACCTAGTATCATCCATTACAACCTACCTCCAATTCCTGCCTTAATCTTTTCAATTTGGCATTCAATTCAACCTGTTTATTAAACTGCTTTTCGCTCCGAGCTTTCACCACTGTTTGTCACGATCTACCGCCCCGGCAATGTCACCGTTTATATCGAGTCTACCGCCAGCAATCCGCCTTGCCAAGTTCTCACATACGGCATTTTGTTTCGCCAGACGATCGACTCTCTGGTCTTTTATTTTTTTTTTGCGCGATTGTGGTGTCCAGGCCGCATTAGCATAGAGTTTCTCTTTTGCCACGCGGCGGTTTACTTCGGTCGAGCAGGACAATCCTAACATATCACTACCTTACCACAAGGAAACAAATAAGCTCAAAGTCGTCAAGCCCTGTGATGGCTGTATTCAGTGCGAGTGTACTTTAATCAGCGCCTCCTCGCCTGACAAGCAAAAGTTTCTGCTCCAGCGCTCTTTCAAAATGCCGGATCGAGCGCGGCGTTTCTCTCAATCTCTTGCCTTGAATATTTATAATACGATTGGTTTCTCCCAGCAGACGCTGACCCAAATATTTTTGGCCGGAGCTGACGTCAACATATTCTGCATAAACCAAATAATCAACATTTTTATCTTTGCTTATTCTCTGCACTAGGCCGACATTTTCAACAAAAACCGGTTCTTCTAATTTGTATTCTTTAGGGTCAGCCAGCGCTTGCGCCGCCTGCGGGGTTTGGATTATCTGCGGAAAATCAGCGGCGCTTTCCGCACTATAATTTAGCAGACTGTCTTTTAATTTCTGGGAAGCTTCCGCCAGCAGCTGGCTGCTCATCAGATAATCGTACATATCGGCGGAGCCGCGCAAAATATTTCGGACCAGCCCGCCCCGGCCTTTGGGAAAAGTAAAGCCTAAATAGACAGACACCAGCCGCTCGCGCAATTCCCGGGCTTTTTGCTCATACTCAGGCAGAGCATAAGCGGGAGCGGCCAAAAGATTTTGCAAATCATTTTTCGCTTTTTTTAATTCTTCCCATTTTTGCCCCTGCTCGATGTACAAATAAGCCTGTACTCTGGCAGCTGGCGTCCCGTCGGCAATCCGGGGAATGCAAGCCGTGGCGCCCAGCGTCCAGAGCAGAATATCCAGAGTGCCAATCAGATCATAGTTTTTTCCTTTTTCGTTAAACTCCAAAAGATTGACAGCACACAATTCATTTTCAGGAGAAAGCAAAGAGCCTACGGCCAGATTAGTGACTTTTTTGTGGTCGTGAAATTTGGCGGCGGTGCCTTCAATCATTTTCAGCGCGGATTCCGAACCAACACGCTTAATTAGATTGTAGATGGCTTTGCCGGTAACCGCCTGACTGTCACAGCACAAGCCGATCTCGTAAGCGCAGTACAAATTTTGCGTGCGTTTTTTTAGCAGCGCGATCAGGATTTTTTCAATGCCGGCGTTCACTGAAACTCCAGAATCCGGATTGGAACAGCGCAGCAGTTTGTCTTCGATAGAGGTCTTGCTCAAACCCGGAATACTGCCCGCCACCGCCGCAAATTCTCGGTACAAATCCTCGGCCAAAACCGAAAGCGTGATCCCGTTGTTATTGGCATAAGTCAGAATTGAGCCGATGGTAAAAGCGCTGGCTGAGCCGTTGCCCTGATAGTACCAGGCCCGGTCAAACCCAGAGGGAACATTGCCAGCGGGCAGAAATTTTTCTATTTCATTATGCATCTCTCGATCGATGAGCGGCAGCAACGCCGGATAACCGGCTCCGCCCCAAAAAGAGGCAAGCAAGTCCCGCGCGGGGATTAAATTTTCATACTGAATGCGTTGATTCCTGGCGGCGTCTAATTCGTGCATAAATTGGATAAATAAATCCCAGTTGTCCGTCCGGCGCTGGTAAATATTTCTGGCGACGTTTTTGAGATCGATAAATAACGGCCTCAATTTAGCCAGCAGTGGATTTTCAGAAGGCGCCTTATCCCATAACGGTTTATAGAATATTTCTTCGGAGAGATTGGCCTCTTTATGAAACCATTGCTGCAAACCGGTCAAAACAGCGATCAATTCAGCCAGCAGCCGCTCGGTGTTGCGAAGATTGCGCTCTTTCAGAAATTGTTTTTCCAGCTGCCACAATTTATTGAGCATTTTGGCCGGCTTGCTGTTGTTCTTAATTTTCTGCGCCAAAGGCAAAAAGCGCAGCAACAGTTCGGTTAAAAATTCGGTCATATTGTAGCTCTGCCTGTGTTTCTGAAATATTTTCAACTCTTTGATCAATTCCGCGGCGTATAATTCCAGCCCGCGGTAAGACACGGCGTGATTGAGCCAGGATTTATAGTTGCGCGCGGATATTTTTCCGCTGTCCGCCAGTCTTTTGAGCGTGTTCTGGCAGATTATTTTTACCTTATCCGTGGCGGAAGTGTTGTAGGCGGCCAGAACCAAACGATCTTCAAAGAGATTTTTCTCAAATTCCGTTAGAGAATTATAATTGGCATAGAGCAGCTCGATAATTTTTTCAATAAAATCCGCCTTGGTGACGGGACTGTTAATCCGTTCGATCAGCCGCACCGCATAGCCAGCGGCCGCCAGACTGTGCATTTCTTCCAGAGGCGTGCGGTTGATCTCGTTAAAATAATCCTGCTCGGCCGGACTCAATCTTTGATAATCCAGCGCAATAGAAAAATCCGGCTCCGGCAGACCGGCCGTCTGCAAAGCGCGGTGAAAACCCGTCCGCACAGTTAAATCTTCCCGGGCGTGCTGATATTCGCCGTACAGGCCAAACACGCGGCGGCCAGGTTCCGGTCCGAGGACAAAAGGCAAAATGATTTCTCGGCCGGCCAAACTCAGCAGCGGCCCCGTGCCAGGAAAATATTGCGTTTCTATTTCCGGAGCGGAATTTAAATAAGTCAGGGCTTTTTGCAGGAGGGGCGTTATTTCCTGAAAGTCAGCCCCGGCCGGACTGTTTTTTTCTGAGTCCAGCTCGGCAATTAGTTTCTGCACATAAATATAATAATTTTCAATTATCTTGATCGCTTCCGTATAGGGAATGTTGGTTTCCGCCGCGCCGCTGAAAGAAATATAAAAATTCAGATTGTTTAACAGGGCATAGCGGTCATTGTCCGGACAGTAAATATTTATTTCCTGCCCCGGCCCGTTAATCCGGCCAATGATCAAGAGCAAGGCTAATAATTTCTCATAAGCGCTTAAATCCTTGTCCCGAAAAGAGAGTTTAAAAATAGCCGTCGCCCGCCTATTTGAGCCGCCGCGGCTATAGTTCTCCAGCGTAACCTCGGCTAGATTGGTGAAATTGCCGAGCAAGATATCTTGAATCGTGCTGAAAAAATAAAACGCGTCCTGCTGTCTGGATTCCGCCAGCTCAAAAGGCAGAGTATATTTATTACTGCCCTTGATCAAAATAGTTAAGAGCAGGAAGGTGTTTTTGACGCTCAACCAGCGCGTTAAATCTATAGTCCTGTCCAAAAGAATATTTTCGCTAAACTGCTTTAGTTTAGGAAAATAACTGTGTCCGGCGGAAACACCCGCCCTCAGCAGAAACGACGGAAGGTCTGCCGCCCGCTGTACGCCGGCGGCGGCTAGCAGAGTTTTTGCGCCGGCCAGCAGTTCATTATTAAAATAATATTTTTTTGGAAAAATTTCCTGACCGGCCGCTGGTAGATAATTGCCAAGCAGTGTTTTCGCCTCCGGAGAAGTAATTATTTTTTTCAACTGATCAAATAAATCATTGAGGCTTAAAACCTGCTGCTGTTTGCTGTCTTTAATAAACCGCAGCACCACCGGATCATTACTGCTAATATTTTGGGGCTTCAGCAACCGGTTACTGCCCGGTCTGGCTCTTTCAACTTCTTGGAGCAGAACATCCACCGTGGTCAAAACTCCCGCGGTCCCTCCGGCGATTATTTTTCTGAACATACTGCCTTCCTCCTCTAGCTATTTTTTCAACGCAGCCCTTTATAAATAAGATGTTTGGCATATTCACTTTGCGTTTTGCCGACCAGAGCCTTAACATAGATGGCCAAAAGCCGGCGCGCGGCCGGATAGGATTTTGCGGAATATTTCTGCCGCAAGAGCGCGGCGAGTCCTGAACTGATTTGTTCTTCCGTTAAATTATCAATGTAATTTCGAATATCCGGCTGCGCTTTATGCCGAAAGAGCAAATATAAAGCCAGCGCCGCGTCATTGATTTGCGCGGCGGACATTTCCGGCATTTGGGAGAAAGTTTTGTTAATCGTCTCCGCGCGAATCAGCCGGACTTTAGCCGCCGGTAGATTTTTAATCCTTAAAAGCAGTTTGTCCGCCGCGCTCTCCGCGGCATCAGGGTCTGCCGGAAAATCGGTTTTAGCTATTTTAGCTGTCGCGCGGACGGCCAGAGCCAGCATTTTGCGATACTCAAAATAGGTGTTCGTAAAATAATACTCCGCTCCGGCAGAGTCCGCGTAAGAATAATTCTGAATATCCGCCAAATGGCTGGAGCGATCCTGTCCGAGTTTTTTAAATAAATTGACCAGCCGCCGCGGTTCCAGAGTATTTAAATAACTCTGCACGGAAGCTGCGCCGCCCGGACTTTCAATAAAACTCATAGCCTCAAGGTTAAATTTAATCAATTGTTTTTCAGCATTTTGCGCTTCCAGCTGCTTGAGGTTTTTGTAAATGAAACGTTTGTACAGGGAATAATTGATAGCGCCTTCCACGATCAGGCGGTAGACATTGCCCATGACCATCGAGAGCAGAGTCAAATAATTCTGCGGCAGACCGCCCGCGGCGGCGGCCAAGCCCAGAGCCGACGCGCCGCCAAAAACCGGCCGCAAAGTATTTAACTTGGTTTCCAGAGGATTTTTACCGCGCGCTTTATTATTCAAAAAAGTGTACCCGGCTCCCGCCAAACCCACGCCCAGCAAAGTCGCGGTATTGGCCAATAATAAATTATTTGCTCCAGCCAAAACATGCCGCAGCAAATAAGCCACGGACTGCGTCAGAGGCAGTCCCACCGAGCTGTACATGACGGACTGCGTTAGCTTGAGCAGACTGATGTCCGCCAAACAATACTGCCAAAATTTCAGCCCGCGCGCCGAGACACACAGCATGACGCCGTTTGTAAAAAGATTTAGCAGAGCATTTATCCAAACCGCCTTGGGCACGGGAAAGTCTGTGGCGGGAAACAAAGCAAAAAACGTGGAAGCCAAAGCAACGCCGGACAGGACCCGGCAGGAATTGCGCACGAGCGGCCTGAGATTGCGGTATATTCGGCGAAGTTTATTAAAAACTGTCTGCGGCCTGGCCGTATTTTGCGCCCTAACCGCGGCAATAGCGCCGGGGTTAGAAACATTTTGGGCGGCTAGCGTCGCGCTCAAAATGTCCGTGTCGATCACCCTAAATCTATTTTTCGGAAGCGTTAATTTTTCCATACCCAGCAGGCCTCTGGCATACAGCGGCTGTTCCAGTGTCTGCCGGTAATCATTGACCGCTTCAATCAGCCGCCGATTATCCCTGTTTTGATAAGCCGCGATTATTTTAGCCGGTGTTCTTAACAAAGCCGCATTTATTTCCACTAAACCGCGGGTGTTTACTTCCGCGATAAAACGGCTGACATTGGCCGCAATTATTTCTTTCTGCTGAGATGAATTGCTGAGGACAAAAACATAACACAGCAGTGTTAAATAAATTATTTTATTCAGATTAAAACGCTGAATGCCGTTCACCAGCCAGCGCTGGCCTTTATCGAGCAGCTCCGCGGCGGCAAAATCAATTTGTCCGGAGTTTTTAGCCTCATCCAGCGCCGCTATTATTTGTTTGGCCAAACTTTTATCTTGACCGCTGAAAAAAACGAGCCGTGAAAATCTATTTTCCGTTACGCCTATAGTTTTACCGAACATAACTGCCTCAACAAACCTTCATCCGCAAAATTTTTCAGCTTAAACTTTTCGCTTTTTGCCGACCGCAATATATTTGCTGGCCAGCAATTCATTAACGAAATATTTACCGCCGTTATTGGTGCCCGAAGATTGTTTAAATCCGCCTAAATGCAGCACATCGCCATCCAGCCAGAGATGAAAATCATTGACAATAATGCTGCCGGCCAAAGTTTCCTCCACAAAATTTTGAATAAAATTTTGATCATTAGACCAGACCGAAGCGCGCAAACCAAAACGGGAATTATTCGCCAGCGCAATGGCCTCGTCCGGCGTTTTAAAGCTAATCACCGGCAGGACCGGGCCGAGTATCTCATTTTGCATAATTGTCATACCCGCCGTTACCTGCGCGATCAAGGTGGGTTGAAAATACAACCCGGTATGCACGCGGTTTCCCTGATAATCCACGCGATGCCCGCCGCAAATAATCCGGGCGCCGGCGTTGACCGCTTCGGTGATGGCAAACATTAAATAACGCACCGTGTCAGTGTGCGCCAGAGGCACTATCTGCGTCTCCGCTTCGCCGGGCAGTCCCAGCTTCAGTTTGGCAATTTTAGTTTTCAAGAGTTCCAGCAGCTCCGCATAAATATCCTCCTGCACAATAAGCCTTTTGAGAGAAATGCAAATTTGTCCCGAAGCGGTGAAACGCGCTTTGACAATTTGTTCGGCGATAGAGTCCAGATCTGTCACCGTATTGTCCACCACGCAGGCATCACTGCCGGCTAATTCCAGAATGGGCTTGATGCCTGCTTTCAGACAGGCCCGCCCGACCTTGATGCCGATGCCGCTGCCGCCGATAAAAACCAGCCCGTCAATCAAACGCTCCTTGATCCATTCCTCAATAATTATTTCACCCATGCCGATGAGCACATTGATGATGCCGGAAGGCAGGCCAGCCTCATTCAAAGCCTCCTGCAGTAATTCACAAATATAGAGCGTGGACAGCGGACAAACGCTGGGCGCTTTAATAACGCTGGTGTTGCCGGAAACTATCTGCGAAGCGATCGGCAAAATGCCCAGCAACAGCACGGCGTTGAACGGCACTACGATACCCACCACGCCCAGAGGCTGTCTTAAAATATAATTGCCTTCGATAATGGAAGGCAGCGTTGGCGCGGCCATTTGGGCGTAACGGGCTAAAGCATCATCCGCGAGAATCACAGAATTAAGAACATGAAATTCCCAGTCCAGCATTTCCAGAGACAAGCCCTCGTCTAAAGAAATTTCCGTGATTTTCTGACGGCGCTGATTTAGTTTTTCCCGCCATTTTCTCAAGACAGCAACTCTGGTCTCCACGGCTGTTTTTCTAAATATTTTTGCCGCGCGCCGCGCCGCCGCCGCGGCTCTTTTGTTTTCAAGCGCGGTGGCTATGAAATAAACCGGGTAGCTGGCGCCGGTTTCCTGAGCGGGCTCTTCTTTACCCATCTCGCGCACGCGGTCTTTGACCGGAATAAAAACATCCCTTACTTTGGTTTTCACCTTTTCGCCGTCTATCAATAAATAGTGATACGTTTCATTCATTTCTCTGCGCCTGCTTTCAAAATAATTTTGCGCCAATATTACGTCGGGATTATTAGGAAATGATGAAGTTTGGGTGAAGTGTATTGGTCAGTACTTGAGCTGACGGATTGACGCCCCCACTGTCCAGGTCGTCATACTCATAGGTCACTTTTGTATCCTGGTTATTCACCTGCGGGTATTCTATATCCGTCAGCAAGCCTGTGTTGTCGTAAATATACCCCGTCGTGTACTCCGTCCGCTCCCCTCGGCTTCGCTCAGGGAGCGTCTTTTTCTCCTCCGTTATCAGGCCGAGATCGTTATACTTGTATTGAGCGGGTCGGTGATCGTTTTCAGCTTACACATAATGTTACTTTCTCCAAACTTATTTTAATAAGTTGATTGTAACACACTATATAGTGTACTCCACCGCTGGCCGCTGCGCGCCCAGCTGGAATTCCTCCAGCAAAGCTTCTTTGAGCCGCGCAAAATCCGTGCTGCCCCGGTCGCGCGGGCGCGGCAGCTCCACGGGAATAAT
>JAITIE010000086.1 GCA_031279615.1 Candidatus Margulisiibacteriota bacterium
GCAGATTTCCGGCACGGAATAATTCGCGGCAACAAGCTCGGATTTGAGCGGCGTGTCAATGCCGTAATAACACGGGCTGATGCTGGGCGGCGCCGAGACACGGAAATGCACTTCCCGCGCGCCGTTGTCACGCAGGAGCTTGACCAGCTTGGCCGAAGTCGTGCCACGCACGATCGAGTCGTCCAGCAAAACAACCCGCCGCCCGGCCAGCGCTTCCGGCAAAGGATTGAGCTTGAGCCGCACGCCCAGCTCGCGCATGCTCTGCGAGGGATTGATAAACGTGCGCCCGACATAACGGTTTTTAATCAAACCCTCCGCGTAAGGAATCCCCGACGCTCGGGCAAAACCAACCGCCGCGGGCACGCCGGAGTCCGGCACCGGTATCACCACATCGGCCTCGACGGGATGCTCCCGGTACAGCAGCTCGCCGAATTTTTCACGCGCCTTATAAACATTGCGTCCCTCGATGTATGAATCCGGACGGGCAAAATAAATATACTCAAAAACACACGAAGCTGAAGGCTGCGTGTCGTCATATACAATAGAAGACACCGCGTCAGCGGTCAGCGTAACAATCTCGCCCTTGCGGACTTCGCGCAGGAGCGCCGCGCCGGTAATATCCAGCGCGCAGGATTCCGAAGCCAGCACGTAACCGCCGTCATTGGCCAGCGCGCCGAAACATAAAGGGCGAATACCGTAGGGATCGCGCATGCCTACAAGCTGGTCTCTGGTCAGCACCGCCAGCGAAAACGCGCCCTGGAGTTTAGGCGCAATGGCCGCCAGAGCCGCGGCGATATCGCCCTTGTAATTTTTGGCCAGCAGCTGGCCGATAATCTCCGAGTCTGAAGACATCTGCAGCTCGACGCCGTCGGCTTCCAGCTCGGCGCGCAACTCCGCCGTGTTGATCAAATTACCGTTGTGCGCCAGCAGAGCTGTTTCGCGGCCGGACAGCGGCACGACAATTGGCTGGGCGTTTTTGATCTGCGACGCGCCGGTCGTCGAATAACGCACGTGCCCGACCGCCTGCCGGCCTGGCAGACTCTGAATAATATTTTCCGTGAAAACCTGCGGCACCAGGCCCATGCCCTTGTGATAATGCACCACGCCGGCGTCGTCGAGCGTGGCAATACCGGCTGATTCCTGTCCGCGATGCTGCAAAGCGTACAGGCCAAAATAAGCCAGTTTGCTGGCCTCACACTGCCTGCCAATAATGCCTAACACGCCGCACATCTTATTTCCCGCTCAAAAGTTTTGGTATCGCGTTGTAATATTTATCCGCCATTTTAGCCACGGGCAGGCCGAACAATTTCTCGCCGTCCACCGCCACGGTAAAATTTCCGGCCTGCACTTTGCCGACCGACTGCGCGCCTACACCGTGTTTGGCCGCCAGTTTCTGAAAATCAGCCAGTTTGGCCGGCGCGATGGTCACGACAGCCCGCGCTTGCGTCTCGGCAAAAAGCAAAGCGTCCAGCCGCAGTTTGCCGGACATGAGCTGGATTTCCGCGCCCCGGCCGGAAACGACAGCCGACTCCGCCAGCGCGACCAGCAGCCCGCCTTCGGATAAATCATGCGCGCTGTTCAGCACGCCCTGCTCAATACCGTCGATCAAAAATTCCTGCAATTGTTTTTCCTGACGCAGGTCAACGCGCGGCGGCAGACCGGCTTCCATGTCGTGCCGCAGTTTCAGATACTCCGTGCCGCCGATGGCGTTGCGCGTCCGGCCGATCTGAAGAATCAAATCACCGGCGTTTTGAAACTGCATGGTGACCCGCGGCGTGCCCGGCTCAATAACGCCCGCCAGACCGATCACCGGCGTCGGGTAAATCGGGCCGAGCGAGGACTCGTTGTACATGCTGACATTGCCGGAGATGATCGGCGTGTCAAAAGCGCGGCAGGCGTCGGCAATACCCTGACAAACCCGGCGCATAATCCAGAAATTTTCCGGCTTTTCCGGATTGGCGAAATTTAAACAATCCGTGGCGCCGAGCGGCCGCGCGCCCACGCAGGCCAGATTGCGCACCGCTTCAGCCACGGCCGCGGCTCCGCCAGTGTAAGGGTCTAGATAGGCGTAACGCGCGTTGCAGTCCGTGGTCAGGGCAATCCTCTTGTCCGAACCTTTCAGGCGGAGCACGGCGGCGTCCGCCGCCCCCGGCGCCGCTGCTGTATTGGTCTGCACCATATGATCGTACTGTTCATAAACACAGCGTTTGCTGGCGATATTTGGCGCGGCAAGCAAAGCCAGCAGTGTTTCTGCCGCCTGGGTCTTGGGCAGATCCGGCAAAGTTTCAATTTTTACTTTTTGCACTTCTTTTAAATAGTACGGCTCAGCTTCCGCGCACTCGTACACCGGAGCGTCATCGGCCAGCGAACGCGCCGGCACTTCCGCCACTATCTCATTTTGAAAAATACAGCGCAGTTTGTCGCCCTCGACGATTTCGCCAATCTCCACCGCGTGCAGACCCCAGCGGCTGAAAATGTCATAAGCGATTTGTTCCCGGCCTTTTTCGACAATCACGACCATGCGTTCCTGCGACTCGGACAACAGCATTTCGTAAGGCGTCATATTTTTTTCGCGCTGGGGCACTTTGTCGAGATAGAGGTCGATGCCGGAATTGGAGCGGCTGGCCATCTCGCTGGTGGAAGAAGTCAGTCCCGCCGCGCCCATGTCCTGCATGCCAACTACCACGCCGGTTTTTATCAATTCCAGACAGGCCTCCAGCAAAACTTTTTCTTTGAAAGGATCGCCGACCTGCACGGAGGAGCGTTTTTCTTCAGTTTCTTTGGAAATCTCGACCGAAGCAAAAGTCGCGCCGTGAATGCCATCACGCCCCGTGTCCGCGCCGACGTAGAGCACTTTGTTACCCAAGCCCGCCGCCCGGCCGCGCACAATCGGCCCGTACAAAGCATCGACCGGCTCGCTGCCGGACTGCACCACGCCGACGCACATCGCGTTAACCAAAATATTGGCGCTGTAAGAATCCGAAAAATAAATCTCACCGCCGACCGTCGGCACACCGATGCAGTTGCCGTAGCCAGCGATGCCGCCCACCACACCGTTGAAAAGATAATTCATGCGGGGATGGTTCGGCCCGATACTGCCAAAACGCAGAGAGTTGAGCGAGGCAATCGGCCGCGCGCCCATCGTGAACACATCGCGGATAATGCCGCCCACACCGGTTGCCGCGCCCTGATACGGCTCGACCGCCGAAGGATGATTGTGTGACTCGATTTTAAAACTCAAAGCCAGGCCGCCGCCAATGTCCACGATGCCGGCGTTTTCGCCGGGACCCTGCAGGACATATTTGCCGGTCGTCGGGAACAATTTAAGCAACGGCTTGGAATGTTTATAGCTGCAGTGTTCAGACCAAAGCACCGCGTACATGCCCAGCTCAGCGATAGACGGGTGGCGGCCCAGGATTTTTTTAATGCGGCCGTATTCCTCGTCAGTCAGGCCGTGTTCTCGAATGACTTTTTTGCTAAAAGCTTTGGTGCCCGCGATAGTCCGGTTAAAATTAAAATCCGCCAAACGTCTGCTCCCGTATCCGCGTCGAAGAAATATCCTGGCCGGCGTCCTCGATCAGATAAATTTGGTCTAAAAACTTTTCCTGTTCCGCAAACATCCGCTCGATCCGGGCAAAATCACAGCCCGGCCGAAAAATCACAATAAAACGCGCCAAACTTAATAATTTAGCCGGTTCTTTCCAGCTAAATATTTTCTCGAACGCATCGGTGCCGATTATATAGTACAAGTCGGCGTCTGTAAAATCCGGCTGTTTTTTCAAAGACTCGACCGTGTCCACCGCGTAAGACGCGCCGCCGCGCGCGATCTCGTCCAGCAAAACGGCAAAATCAGGATACGGCGCGATAGTTTTTCTGAGCAATTCCACGCGCTCCGCGGCAGAATAGCGCGGCTGGGTTTTGTGCACGGCTTGATTGAGCGGCAGAAAATAAATTTTGTCCAAAGCCAATTCCCGCCGCGCCAGCAGTGCGGCGTGCAGATGCCCCTCATGCACCGGATCAAACGC
>JAITIE010000093.1 GCA_031279615.1 Candidatus Margulisiibacteriota bacterium
TAGGCCTACTAAAGAACAGTTGCGGAGGATCCGTGAAGCGGCGAAACATCCGATCGTTTTTGACGAGGACTGTCCGGAGCTGACCGATGAGGAATTGGCGGAGTTTGCCGAGCTGGCCAGAGAACGGGATGCGCGCCGCAAAAAATCCATGCTGTCTTTGCGCGTGTCCCCGGAAACCCTGCGGATCGGTCAAACGCTGGGCAAAGGCTGGACCGGCATTTTGGGGCGGCTGTTAGACCTGGCCGTAAAAGACAGCCGTCTCCTGAAAAGAGCGCTTTAGCGTTTTTTGGCGACGATGAATAAATAATTGATTTGATCCAAATCCTGGCGTTGGTAAAAAAAACGCATTTCTTTGTTGAGCGATTCGCGGACATTTTTGTCGGAAAAGAAACCTTTGCGGTTTTTTAAATTTTGCTTGATATTTTCGTAATACATTTCCCAGTACTGCCGCGCGACATAAGAGCAGAAAACGATTTCAAAGCCGTTGACTTTGAGCAGGGTGCGGTAACTTTCTTCCGTTTCGAGGTCGAGGTCATGGAGACCGTTCAAAAAAATATCCTGGACTTCGCGGCTCAAGCGTTTGCCGCGCAGGACGAGGTCGGAAATTTCAATATAGCCGTTCTTTTTGAGCAGGCGGCGCGCGCGTTTCAGTCCGGAGTCGCGGCCAATGTAGGAGAGCGCGCCGCCTTCCGCGATAATCATGTCAAAAGAATTAACGGCAAACTCTTGCTGGTTAAAGTCGCCGACGATAAATTTTATCCGGCTGTTTATTTTTTCGCGCACCGCGGCGGCCTGACCGGCTTTGATGAAGCTTTCCTCTATATCCACGGCGGTGGCCTGACAGCCGAATTTCTTGACGAGATTGAGCGAAGCCGCGCCGTGGCCGCAGGCGATGTCCAAAATTTTGGCGTTTTTATTTAGACCGGCTAATTGTCCGGCCGTCAGCGTGTACTCTTTGCCGCCGGGCGCCAGATAATTTTCGCTGCTCATGGCTAAGATTTTAGATGTTATAATTTTGGTATGCAAGCCTTGACCGTTTCCGCGCTGAACGATTATCTCAAAGATTTGGTTGACACAGATATTGTGCTCAACAATCTGATCGTCGAGGGCGAGATTTCCAATTTCAAAAAAAGCACAACTGGCGGCCACTGGTATTTCACGCTGAAAGACGCGGCGGCGCAGGTGTCCTGCGTGGTTTTTGCCAATTTTACGGCGCGGCTCAAATACTCGCCGCGGGACGGCGACAGCGTGCAGGCGCGCGGCAAGCTGGCGGTTTTTAACAAACGCGGCACGTACAGCCTGCAGATTTATTTTTTGGAATTGGCGGGGCTGGGTGATCTGGCGCGCGCTTTTGCCGAGCTAAAAGATAAGCTGGATATAGAAGGCCTCTTTGCGCCGGAGCGCAAAAAACCGCTTCCGCCGTATCCGCGGAAAATCGCGGTGCTGGCCGCTCCCGAAGGCGCGGCGATACACGATATTATCACGGTCGCTAAACGCCGCGATCCAAACATAGAAATTCATCTATACCCGACCTTGGTGCAGGGCGGCGCGGCCACGCAAAACATTATGGAAAATCTTGATTTTGTGCAGGAAGTCGGCGGTTATGATGTTGTCGTGCTGGCGCGCGGCGGCGGGTCGCTGGAGGATTTGCAGGCTTTTAACACTGAGGCAGTGGCGCGGGCGGTGGCGGCTTGTCAGCTGCCGACAGTCAGCGCGGTCGGGCACGAAGTGGATTTTTCGATCACAGATTTTGCCGCGGATTTGCGCGCGGCCACGCCGTCGGTGGCGGCGGAATTGATCGTGCCGGATAAAATGGAGTTGCGGCAGAAAATCGACGCTATGGCGGATTTTTTGCAAAGCGGCTTGGAGCGCTTGCTGACCGACCAATATCAAGACTTGGCTTATGCCGGGCAGAGGCTGGATGAATTGCTGAAACGGGTTTTAGAGAAGGCTAAGGAAAATTGCCGCTATCTGGCTGACCGGCTGGAAGACCTCAACCCGTTGCAGATTTTAAAGCGCGGTTTCGCGCTGGTGGAAAAAGACGATCAACCGGCGGCGTTCTCGGAAATAAAAAAAGACGACTTGCTCAATATCCATTTGACGGGTGGCCGGGTAGAGGCCAGGGCGCTGAATGTTTACACCGCGGCCAGCGCCCAAATTGACAATTAGTATACAATGTAGTATACTCCAGTAGTGCAGATTATTTGGGATACGGAGAAAAACAAAAAACTGATTGCGGAACGCGGCATTGCTTTTGAGGAATTGGCCGCAATTATTTTGGAGCGTAAATATTGGGCTATTCTAAAAAATCCGGCGCGGAAAAGGCAGAAAATAATTGTGCTCCCTTATCATGGTTACACGCATGTTGTGCCGTTTATCCTTGATACGGAGCGCAATATTGTTTTGAAGACAGCGTTCCCGAGCCGGAAGTATCATAAAATTTACGGAGGAAAAAATGCGCAAAATAAAACTTGACGCTTTTGAGCAGGCTATTGAGGATAACGCGGCGGCGTTCGTGCCTGTGTCGTCCAGGGAGCAAGCGAAAATAGAAACTATTATTGCTTCGGCGAACAAGACTAAAAATATTAACATTCGGATTTCGGAAAACGATTTAACCAGGGTAAAGCAAAAATCGGCAGAGGAAGGTTTGCCGTATCAAACGCTTATTTCCAGTATTATTCATAAATACATCAGCGGCAGGCTTGTTGAGGAAAATTCTGTGCTAAAGTCTCTGCAATTATTGCGGCAATAAAATGTTATAATCCCGGTATGACTTTTGAGACCGATTTGAAAAAATTAGAAAAAATTGTGGAGGACTTGTCCTCCGGCGAAAAAACGCTGGACGCGGCGGTGGAATTGTATAAATCCGGCTTGACGCTGACCAAAAAATGCCACGCTTATCTAAAAGTTGTGGAGAAAGAAGTCAAAGCGATTACCAAAAAGAACGGCCAGGTCGAGGAGTCCGATTTTGCCGCCTAAACTGGCCGCTTATCTGGCGCAAAAAACAGCCGTCATCGAAAAGGCTTTAGATAACTATCTGGCTTTTCCGCCGGATGTTCCGCAAAAATTAGCCGAAGCCATGCGTTACATTGTCCTCAACGGCGGCAAGAGAATACGTCCGGCGCTGATGCTGGCGGCGGCGGAGCTGCTGGGTGTAGATGAGCCGAAAATTTTACCGGCGGCCTGCGCGCTGGAAATGGTGCATTCTTATTCGCTGGCGCATGACGATTTGCCGTGCATGGACAATGACGATTTGCGGCGCGGCCAGCCGTCCGGCCACAAAAAATTTGGCGAGGCGATCGCGCTGCTGGCCGGCGACACTTTGCAGGCGCGCGCTTACGAAATCATCGCCAGAGACTGCCCGCCGGAAAGCGCGCTGGCGCTGATCAAAGCTCTGGGCGCGGCTTCCGGTATCTGCGGCCTGGCCGGCGGTCAGGCGCTGGATTTGTCCGGCGCGGTAAAGACTTTGCCGGAACTGCAAAAAATGCATGTTTTGAAAACCGGCGCGCTGCTCAAGTACGCGGTTACCGCGCCTTTGTGCCTGGCGCAGGCTGACGCGGCGACACGGCAGGCCTTGCGGGATTATGCGGATGCCGTCGGGCTGGCTTTTCAGATCAAGGACGATATTCTGGACGCGGTCGGCACGGCGGAGACTCTGGGCAAGACCCCCGGCAAAGACGCCGGTGGCGGCAAAGTAACTTACGTGACTTTGCTGGGGCTGGGACAGGCCGAGGCGCTGCTGGCGGAGGAAACCAACAAAGCCTATGTATCTGCTAAAATATTTGGTGGCGAAAATCTGCTGCTGGCTATGGCGCGGTACTTGCTGGAAAGGAAAAATTAAATGCTGGCCAGAATTTGGACAGAATTGGTAAATATGTTTTTCGGTTTGACGCTCAATGAGCACGTGCGGATCGCCGTGCTGGCGATGCTGACCGCGCAGATTTTAAAAATACTTTTTTACTATCTGCGCAACCGCCGGTTTAGTTTTAAAGTTTTTGTGCAGCCGGGTGGCATGCCTAGCTCGCATACGGCGATGGTGCTGTCGCTGGCGGCCTCAATTGGCTTTTCCGACGGCTGGGGTTCCAAAACTTTTGCCATCGCGCTGATTTTTAGCATGGTCGTGATGTACGACGCCGCGGGTGTGCGTCGCGCTGCCGGCAAGCAGGCGGCAATCCTGAATATGCTCATGCAAGACCTTTTCACCAAAAAGAAAATCAACGAGCTGCGCCTGAAAGAACTGCTCGGGCACACGCCGCTGGAGGTTTTTTTCGGCGGCCTGCTTGGCATTGTTTTAGCGTTTGCCTATCATTTGATTTATAATATTTGACATGTTAGAGCGTTATTCTGACCCGCGCGATTTGAAAAAATATTCGCTGCAGGAGTTAAAACAACTGGCCGAGGATATCCGGCGGAAAATCCTGCAAATCGTTTCCGTCAACGGCGGGCATCCCGCGTCCAGTCTGGGCGCGGTGGAGTTAACGCTCGCTCTGCACGCCGCGCTGGACACCCCGCAGGACAAGCTCATTTGGGACGTCGGCCATCAGGCTTACGCGCATAAAATCTTGACCGGACGTCTGGCTAAAATAGACACTTTGCGGCGGCACAACGGCATTTCCGGTTTTCCGAAACGCGAGGAATCCATTTACGACACGCTGACGGTCGGCCACGCTTCGACTTCGGTATCCGCGGCTGTCGGCATTGCCAGAGCGCGCGATATTCAAAAAGAAAATTTTGCCGTGGTGTCGGTGGTTGGCGACGGGTCATTTTCCGGCGGTTTGATTTTTGAAGCGCTGAATAACGCGCAAGGACTGCGGAATTTTGTGATCGTTTTAAACGACAACGGCATGTCCATCGGCAAGCCGGTCGGCACGCTGGCTAAAATGATCACCAAACTGCGGCTGTCCAATATTTACCGCGGCTTAAAAAAACACACCGAGTTTATGCTGGGGCTTTTGCCGGCGATTGGCCGGCCGTTGCGTCTGGCCGTGGATAAGCTGATCAACCGCACCGGCGGCATTATTATCCGCGAGCTGGCCAAGCGGCAAAAAGCCGGTTTTTTTCAGGATCTGGGCTTTACTTATTTTGGCCCGCTGGACGGGCACAATATCTCACTGCTGACCGTCGCTTTGAAGTACGCCAAAGATTTTGACCGGCCGGTGCTGCTGCATGTGCTGACCAAGAAAGGCAAAGGCTACGCGCCGGCGGAAAAAGAGCCGTCGCGTTTTCACGGCGTGTCCGGTTTTGTTTTGGAAACGGGGGATTTGGGGCGGGCGGAGCGTTCTTACACGAAAGTTTTTGGCGAGGAATTATTAAAACAGGCCGCCGCGGATCAAAAAATCTGCGCGGTCACGGCGGCTATGACGGACGGCGCCGGTTTGAGCGCTTTTGCGGAAAAATATCCTGAGCGGTTTTTTGACGTGGGCATTGCCGAGGAGCACGCCGTGACTTTTGCCGCCGGGCTGGCCGCGGACGGACTGAAACCGGTCGTGGCTATTTACTCCACATTTTTGCAGCGCGCCTATGATCAGATCATTCACGACGCGGCTTTGCAAAAATTGCCGTTGTTTTTAGCGGTCGACCGCGCCGGTCTGGTCGGGCCGGACGGACCGACGCATCACGGCGTTTTTGATCTGGCTTTTTTGCGTACCGTGCCGGGTTTGGTCCTGGCCGCGCCCAAAGACGCCAATGAACTGAAAGATTTAATCAAGCTGGGTTTGTCCTGTAATAAATTGTTCGCGCTGCGCTATCCGCGCGGCAAGGCGTTGTTTGGGGACGCGGAGCGGGACGCGCGGAACGTGGAATTGGGCAAAGGTGAAATTGTTTACGGCCGGCCGGATGCGGAAATAACGGTTTGGGCAATCGGTTCTATGGTCGCTCCGTCCGTCAAGGCCGCTAAGCAGACCGGCAAAAGTATTTGCGTGGTCAACGCGCGTTTTGCCGCGCCGCTGGACAAAGAGTTGCTGCGGGAGACGGTTAAAAAGGCTAAAAAATTATTTACGGTGGAAGAAAATTCGATACGCGGCGGTTTCGGCGCGGCGGTGGCGGAAGCCCTGACCGAGTTAAAAATTTCTCTGCCGCAAATTATTTGCGGCGTGCCGGATAATTTTGTCGGACAAGGCTCTATTGAGGAACTTTATCAAGACTGCGGCCTCGGCGCCGAGGATTTGGCCAGGCTTTTCGATGCTTAAATATTTTTGGGCTGTCCGGAAACTGGAGCGCTATGCGCGTTTGGCCGGCGTCAAACCCGGGCTGGCGCGGATCACGAAATTATTGGACTTGCTGGGCAGACCACAGCGCAATATCAAGGCTGTGCATATCGCTGGCACGAACGGCAAAGGCTCCACGGCGTTGCTGGCCGCCAATGCCCTGCGTGAGTGCGGTTACAAAGCGGGAACCTACCTTTCGCCGCATTTGGTCGAGTATACAGAACGCTTTTTAATTAACGGACAGGAAATTTCCCGCCGTGATTTTGCCAGGATATTTTGGCGGGTCGCTCAAGCGGCGCGCCGGGTCAAAGGCATTACGGAATTTGAGATTTTAACGGCGATGGCTTTTGTTTTTTTTCAGGAGCAAAAAGTTGATCTGGCAGTTTTGGAAACCGGCTTAGGCGGCAAATATGACGCGACCAATGTCTGCCGGTCGATTTTGACGATTATCACGCCGGTCGATTACGACCATGAAGCTGTGCTGGGAACGAGCCTGAAAAAAATCGCCGCGGAAAAAGCCGGCATTATTAAAAAAGGTGTGCCGCTGGCCACTGTCCGGCAAAAACCGGAAGTCATGGCGGTAATAAAAAAACGCGCGGCTCAATGCGGCTGCCAGGTAAAGACATTGCAAGCGGCGTCTTTATCCAGCGCAGACAATAAACAACTTGTTCTGACGGCTTTGCGTTTTTTGAAATTACCGCCGGAGTTAATCAAGCAGGGCCTGCAAAAAACTATCTTTCCCGGACGCCAGCAAAAATGGCTGAACGCTCCGCCATTTTATCTCGATGTGGCGCACAATCCGCAGGCCTTTGCCAGTTTACTGCGGACTGTCCGGCCAAAAATTTTGGTTTTTGGTCTGATGCGCCGCAAGAATTTGAAAAAAATTTTAGCGGTTTTGCAGGCGCGAATCGTTTTATTGATTGCCGTTACTTTACCCTCGTCACGCCGTGAAGAAGCTTTCACGGCCGCCGAGTTAGCCGCGGCCGCGCGCGCCTGCGGTATTCCAGCGGTGATTAGCCCCGACGTTCCGTCCGCCTGCCGTCTGGCCGCGCGCGAGGCCTTGCGGCGGCGGGTTACCGCCGCGGCCGCCGGCTCCTTTCATCTGGTGGGCGCGATTTTTAAGAGATACAAACTGCCGCGCGCTATTTGCTGAGGATCTGTCCGGTTTCCGCGTCGAGCACCACGGCGTGTTTTTTGTTGCTGCCGTGAAAAACCACCTGCCATTTTGACGTTTTTTGCCGCGTGTCGTGAGGCGGCCCGATCAGCGAGATTACCCGGGTGGTGGCGCCGGATTCCGCGATAAAAGCGCGGGCGGCTTCCGTGGCTTTGTACAGCGCGGTCGGCGTGTCGATTTTTAGATTGACCACCGGATTGAGCGGCGGGAGCACAGTTTCTTTTTGCGCGATGTAGCCGGAGTCGTAAGTGTAGATGATTGATTTGCCGGAGCCCGGCGCATAAAAAAGATAGGCCCATTTATTGCTGTTGCCGCCGCCGTCGATTTCGACTTCGGAGATAGCGAAAAGATAGGCGTCACGCCGCCAGGCTTTGGCGCGCTGGTCTATGTCCGGCAAATATTGCAGCGCGGACACGCCGTAGTTAAATTCTGTCACTTCACCGAAACGCAAAGCCCCGCGAATAGCGGTCAAGGCCTTGCAGCCGCTCAAAAACAGTACACAGCTTAAAACGAGCGCCGCGCCCCAAATTGATTTTTTCAGCATGAAATAATGTTACTATATTTTGCGCGGCTTGTAATTACCTCGCGGCGTCCACCACCGCGGCACAGCGCGGACAAATTTGTTCGGCGTTCAGATTTTCAAAAAACCGCCAGCAGCGCTCGCATTTTTCACCGGCGGCTTTGCGAACTTCCGCTTTCAATTCACCGGTTTCGATAGTCACTTTGGAAACTATCAAAAAATTTTCCAGCTCCACGGCTGTAATATCTTTGACCAAATCGGCCGGCGCGCTCAGAACCACCGCCGCTTCAGTTGACGAGGTTATAATTTTTTCCGCGCGCTTGGCCTCAAGGGCTTTGTATACTTCGTTTTTGATTTTTAAAACGCGCTCGTATTTTTCTTCCAGAGTTTTATTGATGAGTTCCGGCTGGACCTGCGGCAGATCAGTCAGGGCCGCGAATTCCGCCTTTTCCTCCGGCACGACTTGCTTAATGTATTTGTAAATGTCCTCGCAAGTGTAGGCCAAAATCGGTGTTAATAGTTTGACCAGCGTGACCAAAATTATTTTCAACGCTTCCTGACAGCTGCGGCGCTCCGGCGCGTCCGGCGCGCTGCAGTAAAGATTGTCTTTTTGCAGATCGAGGTACACAGCCGACAGATCGTTGGCGCAAAACTCATGCGCGCGGTGGCAGATCCGGTGAAAATCAAAATTTTGATAAGCGGTGTTGATCTCGCCGACCAGGCCCTGCAGCCGCGAGATTATCCATTGGTCGACCGGCAGCAGCGCGGCGCCGGGTTGATAGTCGTATAAATTGGACAATAAAAACCGCCAGGTGTTGCGGATCTTGCTGTAATATTCCTGCACTTGTTTCAGGATCGAATCCGAAACCGCCAGATCGTTTTTGAAATCCACCGACGCCGTCCAAAACCGCACGACATCCGCGCCAAAAGTATTGATGGTTTTTTGAATGTCGATGGTGTTGCCCAGCGATTTGGATAATTTGCGGCCTTTATCATCGACGGTGAAGCCGTGGGTCAGCACGGCCTTGTACGGCGGCTCGCCGGCGCAGCCGATCGCCAGTAGCAGCGAAGAATGAAACCAGCCGCGGTGCTGGTCAGAGCCTTCGAGATACAGGTCCGCCGGCCAGCGCAGCTCCGGCCGCTGGCGCAGTACCGCCGCCTGCGAGGCGCCGGACTCGAACCAAACGTCGAGGATGTCCGTTTCCTGGCAGAATTTTTGGCCGCCGCACTGACAGCGCAGTCCGTCCGGCAAAATCTCCGCCGCGTTTTTAGTAAACCAGACATTCGAGCCGTCTTTTTGCACCCGCTGAATCACCGCGTCAAAAAATTCCGGCGCAAACTGCGCCGCGCCGCAATCCGCGCAGTAAAAAATCGGGAGCGGTATGCCCCAGGAGCGCTGGCGGGAAATGCACCAGTCCGGCCGCTTCTCGATCATGGTGTAAATGCGGTTTTGTCCCCAATCCGGCAGCCACTGGACTTTGTTTTTGATCGCGGCGAGAGCCTGAGCGCGGATCGCGCCGTGTTTGCCGGTTTTGTCCATAGCCACAAACCACTGCGGTGTGGCGCGGAAAATGACCGGATTTTTGCAACGCCAGCAATGCGGATAAGAATGTGTGATATTTTTTACCTTGAGCAATGTGCCGAGTTCACGCAGATGCTCGATGATTTTAGCGTTGGCCTCGGTTACTTTCAGCCCCGCAAATTGTCCGGCCTCTCGGGTCAAAACGCCTTTTTCATCGACCGGCATCAAGACTGGCAAACCGTATTTCAGACCGATGGCGTGGTCTTCCTGTCCGTGTCCGGGCGCGATATGCACACAGCCGGTGCCGTCCTCGGCCGTGACGTAATCCGCGCAGACCAGCGGCGCTTCGCGGTCTAGATACGGGTGTTTGCTGACCGAGCCAGTCAGCTCTTTGCCGGTCAGCGTGGCGATGATTTTGTATTCCAGCCCCAGCTCTTGAAAAACTCTGGCGGCCAGCGGCTCGCCCACCACATAGCGGTCACTGAGCGGAGTCGAAGTGACCGTAGAAGCGCCTGACGAAACCGCCGCGCAGACCACGTAATTCATTTCCGGATTGACCGCCACGGCGACATTGGCCGGCAGGGTCCACGGCGTGGTTGTCCAGACTATCAAGCTGGCGTCTTTTATTTTCTCGTCCGAGACTTTGAGCAACGGGAATTTCATGTAAATAGACGGCGATTTGTGGTCGGCGTACTCGATCTCCGCCTCGGCCAGCGCGGTCTGACATTCAGGACACCAGTGTATCGGTTTATTGCCTTTGTAAATGTAACCGTTGACAGCCAGCTCTTTGAAGGCGCGCAAAACCTCGGCCTCGTATTCCGGCTGCAGGGTCAGATAAGGATTTGCCCAGTCGGCCAGCACGCCCAGCCGCTGAAACTGCCCGCGCTGTTTTTCCACGTAACCCAGCGCGTACTCCTGACAGCCCGCGCGAAACTCCGCTTTGGCAGGGAGCGGATGCTTGGCTTTTTTCAAATCTTTCAATAATTGAGTTTCGATCGGCAGGCCGTGGCAGTCCCAGCCCGGGATGTACGGCGCGGCGCGGCCAGTCATGGCCATATAGCGATTGACAATGTCTTTGAGCGTTTTATTCAGCGCGTGCCCTAGATGAATATCGCCGTTGGGATAAGGCGGCCCGTCGTGCAGGACATATTTTTCCCGCGTATTTTTTTTTAATAACTTGGCGTAAAGATTTTGTTCGGTCATTTCCCGCAAAATTTCTGGCTCGCGCGTGGCCAAACCGGCGCGGATCGGAAAATCAGTTTTGGGCAGATTCAGCGTATTTTTGAATTTTTTCGCTTCGGGCATGGCCGTATTTAAACATACTAAACACAAAATATCGATACATGATAGCCTAA